>CAZHFI010000010.1:21855-28317 GCA_964531845.1 uncultured Nitrososphaeraceae archaeon | reverse complement strand
ATTTGAAGAGGAAAGCAATGATTCTCAATCGAAGGGCAAGTGACAAGAGGGATTAAGATGTCTGGAGAGACAATTAAACAACTTTATTTGAAAATCCAAAATGTAATAAATGAAGTAGATGGTTACAAGGATATAAAAATTGAATTGGTTAATAATATGATTAGATTATATAGTGATATTGATTGCGTGTCAAAAGCAAAGATTGGAGTTAATGATATACATGAATTATCCTACACAATTGCAGAACATCATCCGACTTCAATTATTATTTTTTATCTGGCAGAAATATTAAGAACTTTATTGGACGAGTGGGAAAATGAACTAAATAATGATGAAATCGATATTCTTTTATGGAAATTGGAGAAAATAAATCAAGGATTAATAAAACTCAAATACTTAGACTAACAGATATCTTAATTTGTCTGTTACAGATAACATATAACTGAATAGATTTAATAATATTAAATTTACATTGTTGTAGATAAGAATATGAATTGGTTTATTATAGCATTTATTGCTATAATTTGTATTCTCATAATAATAAAAACGATACAGATAGATTATTCTGTATTAAATATATTTACATTTAATCCAAATCGTCATGATGTATTTTCCTACAATGGAATGCTGTTTTCATTAATAACTAGTGAAGAAAATTCAAGCGAAAGAAATGATAGGCATGTTATAATTTCTAAAAATTCTGATAAAAATGAAGATCAGTCAAATTCAATGGTGAATGTATTAATGAACATTATATTGTCGAGAGTAAAAGAAACAACATTAGAAACTAATTCTGGCATAATTAATCAAATAACAAAATTGATTGATAATCTGACAGGAATTAAGTCAAATAAACCGATAATTTTAAATGGAAATTGGACATTAAAATCTACAAAATCTGATTCTGTTAATTTTTCAGCCACTATAAATGAAATAAATTCTGAATCCATATCTGCACGTAGTTTTGAATTAGAAAATTTAAAGATCGATAGAATTCTAAAATTAACATCGGATAACAATGACTATCTTATTTTAGGAAAAATTGATATTTTTGACCTCTCTACAAAAATAATAAAAAATGTAGGTATATTTTTAATAATACATGGAAAGAGTATCAATATTATATTGGAATCGGGAGTAATGGGTGATTATTATAATGGTCAGCCTATTTATGGATACGTCATTAGATAAATAATCATTGTAGTTATGATATTGTCTTAAAATTATAATTAAATTCATGTCAAATAACAAACTAACTAGTTAAATGAATTAGTGATGTATAGTAACCGTTTAATTACAACATCTCAATTAAATCGTTATACATATATAAAAAATCAAGACCTTTACTTGTAGTAAAAAAGGTTTTTTCTTCGTTATAGTACTTTATGAGGTCATTTTCTTGTAATGCGTCAAGATATTTTTTTATAATATCATAGGACGGATGGATATCCATCAAGTCCATTATACTGGATCCGTTTATAGAATTTTGTATAATTGATACCATAAAATCCAGCTTACTCGGAATATCCATATATTATCATTTGAATTGGAAAATATAAAATAAAAACTTCGTCGTGGAGTTTTATATAACATGAATTGCCCCTTTTTATATTAGTTATTTAGTAGTTTAATGCAATGACAAGTTATATTACATATTTTATAGATGTTTTGTCAATTGAAAATAGTTACAGTAATTAACATCAATTTTGAACCGTATTTAAATACTTAATATTAACTATAAATATAGACCATTTTGTCTTTTCTCTTTGTCAATTGATTTTTTATCTATGAAAAATGAAATAAAAATAAATAAATGAAAAATCGTTCCGATATTGAAATCATGGCATCTATTTTACGTTCGTCTATCAAGAATTGGGAGTATCAAACCACCATTATGAATAATGCAGGAGTATCACACTCTCAAATAATCAGATATTTAGATATTGCAGTTAAAAATGGGTTGATGGAGTATTCCAAAGTAACTGGGCTTTATAGAACCACAGAATATGGATTAAAATTTTTAGATAAACATGATAGTCTCTTTAAGCTCTTCCCCTCAATTGAAGAATTATCTGATTACAGTCAAATTAGGATTGTTGATAATTAATCTTACAGATTAATATCAAATAGAGTAAGACTTAAGTAAATTAAGTGCCGATCCTGCAATGAACCATTGAATTTGCGACTGATTGTAGGAATGATTTAAAAATATTGTTTCTTCAGTTCCATCGCTATGATGGATTATACATTTTAAAGGATTTCCTGGTTTAAAATCTATCAAGAGATTAACAATACTTAGACTATCATCTTCTAAGATTTTGTCATAATCTTGTGGATTGGAAAATGTTGCTGCTAAGATTCCTTGTTTTTTTAGATTAGTTTCATGAATCCTTGCAAATGTTTTCGCAATTACTGCGGCGCATCCTAGAAACCTAGGAGTCATTGCAGCATGTTCTCTACTGCTTCCTTCACCATAATTATTGTCACCAATTATTATCCATCGGATATTATTTTTCTTGTATAACCTTGCTATATAGGGGTAAGTATATGTATTTGCATCAATCGAATTTTTTCCACTTCCTATCTCATTGGTAAATGCATTAACCGCACCCAGTAACAAATTATCACTAATCTTATCCAGATGACCTCGATACATCAACCATTGTCCTGCAGGAGAGATATGATCTGTAGTACATTTACCTTTCACTTTTGCGAGAACAGGTAATTTGATAAAATCTTTTTTATCCCACATTTCAAATGGTTCAAGTTTATGCAATCTCGAACTATTTGTATTTAATATGATATCAATTGTATCAGGATCATCGGCTGGAGGTATATATATTTCAGAGGTATTAACAAATCCATTTTCTGGTACCTCAGGGGCAATTTTTGGAGGATCTAAAACAAACTGCTTTCCATCCGAAGAAATTAATGTATCGGTCAGAGGATTGAATGATAATCTTCCAGCAAGAGCTAAAGCTATAACTATTTCTGGACTTGCTATAAAATTCATTGTTTCTTGTCTTCCATCATTTCTTCCAGGAAAATTCCGGTTATATGATGTAACTATTGTATTTAACTGGTCTTGTTTTAGCTCGGGTCTTTTCCACTGACCTATACATGGACCGCATGCATTTGCAAGAACGGTAGCACCTAAATCTTTCAATACATCAATTAAACCGTCGCGTTCTATTGTTGCACGGATCATTTCAGAACCTGGAGTTATTAAAAGAGGTGATTGTAGCTTGATTCCTTTTTGCTTTGCTTGCTTAGCAATATCTGATACTCTTGACATATCTTCATATGATGAGTTTGTGCAGCTTCCAACTAATGCTACAGAGATTGTGTCTACATATTTATTGTTCTTTACGTCTACTGACATCTTTGAAATTTTCCTTGCTAGATCAGGTGTATGTGGACCTACAATATGAGGTTCGAGTATTGATAAATCAAGTTCGATAATTTGATCGAAATAGCGATGAGGATTCTCCTCGATTTCTGGATCTAACCTCAATAGATGGGCATATTGATTAGCAAGATCGGCTATGCCGTTACGTGATGTATTTCGAAGATATGTTTCCATTTTTTTATCATATGGAAAAATGGAGCTGGTTGCACCTATTTCTGCACCCATATTTGTTATGGTTGCTTTCCCTGTACAGCTTATTGATTCTGCACCAGGACCAAAATATTCAAGTATTGAATTAGTTCCGCCAGAAACTGTCAATTTCGATGCAACATATAGTATGATGTCCTTAGGAGCAGTCCATCCATTCAGTTTACCAGTCAAATACACCCCAATTCTTTTCGGGTAGAGTAGTTCCCATGGCATTCCCGCCATAGTTTCGGCTGCATCCAAACCTCCAACTCCTATAGCTACCATTCCCAAACCTCCTGCATTTGGAGTATGAGAATCTGTTCCTATCATAAGTCCGCCTGGGATGGCATAATTTTCCAATAAAACTTGATGAATTATTCCTGCTCCGGGTTTCCAAAAACCTATACCATATTTTTTTGCAGCTGATTCGAGAAATTTATAAACCTCGTCATTTTCAAACAATGCAATTTTGGTATCATGTTTGCTTTCCTTGATGGCTTGAATTAGATGGTCACAATGAACCGTTGTAGGAAGTAAAGTCTGTTTTAGTCCAGATTGCATAAATTGAAGAAGTACCATCTGTCCAGTTACATCTTGTAATGCTACACGATCAGGTTTCAAAAATACATAACTTTTTCCTGGTTGTAACATATTTAGTTTTTCAATGTCAATCATATGACCAATGAGTATTTTTTCACTTATAGATAATGGCTTATTATTAATTAGTTTCTTAAATTTTGAAATATTATCCTCAGATCTGGTATAAATACCATTTACAAGATTGGGTGTAGAAGAGACTTTATCTATCAAATAATGGTACTGTATAAATTAGACATATTTTTACTTATTCCATCAAATAATTACATTGACAAATTTTTTCTATTTTTAAAACAGCTATTGAAGTTTGGGTTAAAAAATAGAACTATATAACACGAATTTTGAAAGTATTTCATGACAATTTCCACAGTTGGAACTGATTTACACCCTAAAGGTATGAAATATAGATCTATGAACAATATCAATGTGCTTAGTGGAACAACACTAGTGAAGAGAGGATTTGCGCATATGCAAAAACATGGTGTAATCATGGATGTTACTAATGTGGAACAAGCTCAAATTGCAGAAGATGCTGGAGCAGTTGCAGTAATGGTTTTGGATAAACTTCCTTATGATGTAAGAAAAGCTGGAGGTATAGCAAGAACTGCTAGCATTGATATAATTCAAAAGATTATGAATGCGGTAACTATACCGATAATGGCTAAATGCAGAATAGGTCATATAGGTGAGGCAAAAATTTTGGAGGAAACTGGTGTAGACATGGTAGATGAAAGTGAGGTTTTAACTCCGGCTGATGAAATCAGACATATATGGAAATGGGACTACACGGTGCCATTTGTTAATGGCGCTAAAAATTTAGGTGAAGCGCTAAGAAGAATTGAAGAGGGTAGTTCAATGATTAGAACAAAAGGAGAGCCTGGAACAGGAAATGTGGCCGAAGCCGTTAGTCATTTAAAACTTATAAATAATCAAATTCGTCAATTAAAAGTTATTCTAGAAGATGAAGAAGAACAGGAAATTATAAGAAGTGCAAGAGAACTCCAAGTATCTTACTCGATAGTAAAGGAGACGGCTAAATTGGGTAGATTACCTGTTGTAAATTTTGCAGCCGGTGGAATTTCAACTCCTGCAGATGCAGCATTTATTATGAATATAGGATGTGATGGAGTTTTTGTGGGTTCTGGTATTTTTAAATCTTATGATCCAGCAAATAGAGCAAAAGCAATTGTTCTGGCAACGACTTATCATGATGATCCAAAGATCGTAGTAGAAGCTCAAAAAATGGTTGATGAAAAAAAATCAATGTTGGGACTTGATACAAAAAGCTTGGACTTAAGAATGCAGGAAAGAGGTCCAAGTATTTGACAGATAAAAAGATAATAATTGGAGTGTTAGGTCTTCAAGGAGATATAGAAGAAAATGTTCATTCACTGTATTTAGTATTAAAAAAATTGAATATTGATGGAATTGTAGATATTATACAGTATCATAGCCAAATAAATAAAATCGATGGTTTACTTTTACCTGGGGGAGAAAGTACTGTAATGAGCTCTTTAATCACAATGCAAAAGGATATGAAGGAATCACTAAAACAACGTATTTCAGATGGAATGCCAGTTATGGGTACGTGTGCGGGTATGATTATGCTTGCAAAAAGTGCGTATGATAGAACTGTTGGTGAAACAAAGCAGCAACTTTTAGGAAATTTAGATGTAGTAATTGAAAGAAATGCTTTTGGTAGACAAAACGATTCATTTGAAACGCATCTAAAAGTTCCTTTTATCGGTAATGAGTTATTTAAAGGTGTTTTTATAAGAGCTCCTATAGTTGCCAGCGTTGGCAATAACGTAGAGGTAGTCTGTAAATTGGATGGAAAAATAGTTGCAGTAAAACAGAACAACATAATCGGAACATCTTTTCATCCAGAGTTGGCAAACGATGACAGATTTCACAGTAAATTTGTCAATTTAATTATAGAGAATAAGAAAAAATAAATTTGCGGGGGGTGGGATTCGAACCCACGAACCTCTGAAGGACGGGATCACCTATTTATTTCGATCTTAAGTCCCGCGTTTCCAAATCTTATTTATTTGGCCAGGCTCTACAACCCCCGCTTAATAGCGTTTAATCCTGATCAAATATTAGCATAATTAAAACTTTACAATGTTATGTCAAAGAGAAATCAAATTTTAAGGGAATGGTAAAATAAATGGAATTGATGAACTGTCCTTGCTGGGTTTGTTGTCATCGTTTGATGAACTGTCCTTGCTGGGTTTGTTGTCATCGTTTGATGAACTGTCCTTGCT
>CAZHFI010000010.1:0-21755 GCA_964531845.1 uncultured Nitrososphaeraceae archaeon | reverse complement strand
GGGTTTGTTGTCATTAATACCATATACAAAATTAGAATCATAGTTGAGATAAAAATTATAATAATCATAGGAATTGGAAAATATTCCAATAAATATGAGAACAAATACAACGATGTTTTTTATATTAAACAATCTAGTTAAAATTTAGTAAAATTGGAAATATATTAGAATTAGGTAATGTAATACTAGATAATACTACTGTAAGAAAATTGATGAAAAAAGTATTCACAATATCATTCAAATATTAAAATTAAAAAATTAAAAAAAGTTAGTATGTTGTAGCTGGTTGTTGTTTTCCTCTACCCATTGCAAAGAACATTCCAGCAATTGCACCAAAGATAACAACTATGATCGCAATAACTATTAGTGTTTGATTAAAATCAGTACCAAGCATTGAAGTACCTGAGCCTGTTGCTGGATTTTTCTGTGCAATAGTAACTTTATCTTGTGCAAGTTTTAATTGTTCTTCTAGAGTTCCTGCAGCAGGATTCGCAGTATTATACTGTGCAAACGAGTTTTGAATTACAGGTAGGAAGAAACTGGTTCCCACTAGCAACATTAAGGACGTCATTACCATCAAATATGGTTTGTTCATATACATCATCACATCAAGTTCCAATTATTTAACTTTTATCTTTATAATAGAAATATACCAAGTAACATTTAAGATACCTCGATATATGCTAATATTAACTACATGGCACGAACTCATGCACATACTCATGGAAAGTCTCATTCTACTAGGCCAGCTACCAAAGATTCTCCAAGCTGGATATCACTAAACATAAATGAAATTACAGATATAGTCTTAAAATTAACGAAAGATGGTTTTTCATCTAGTGAAATAGGAATGAAGCTTAGAGATGAATACAATATTCCTCTTGTTAAACCAATAATAGGAAAAACAATTACCAAATTACTAGTCGAAAATAATTTAGCTCCTAATATCCCAGAGGATTTAAATCAACTTGTTCAAAAAGCACTCGGGCTACAAAAACATCTTAAAAATCATAATAGTGATCATAGAAATGTTAGATCTTTGGAGCTAATTGAGGCAAAAATACATAGAATCTCAAAATACTATAAAGAAATTAAAAAAATACCATCGAATTGGAAATATGCATCAGTAATTGCACAACTTGAGTAAATGATAAGTGACAAGTTTGAAGATCAACTAAAACTATTTTGTGAAAAAATAAATTCTATCAAAGAAAAGGAATATAACATATTAGTAAATGCTAGTCCTGATGGGATAGCTGCAGGAAGTATTTTAGCTAATTCTTTGATAAAGAATAATGCAGCCGTTAGTTTTAGGGCAGTTACAAAAGATATACTTGATTCATGTGAAGATAGTTACAATAATCGTTTCTGTATATTTATTGATTTTCCTAGTGAATTAATTTTTAAATTTCAAAAAACTTTCAAAAGAGGAATTTTTATCAATCATGATTTAATTCCAGAAAATCAACTTGACCGAATAACAGAAGATTTTCTTAATCCTTCAAAATATGGAATAAATGGAAATTACGAAATTTCTTCTAGTGGAATATCATATCTTCTGGGTACAAAGCTAAAAAAAGATGAAAATGATTTGATACATCTAGCGATTGTAGGTGCAATATCAGAAAAACAAGACATTGGAGAAAATAAATCATTTGTCGGTATAAATTTAAAAATCTTTTCAGAGGCTCAAAAAAACGATGTAGTAAAAATGGAATCAGGACTTGTAATAATGCGTAAAAACAATACTCCTTTACCTGAAGCTATAGCATCTACATTTAACCCATTTATTTATGGAATAACAGGAAATATAGAAAATTGTAAAAAAATTTTTAGAAATGTAGCATTTGATAATCTGAATAATAAATGGAGAACATATTCTAGCTTTTCAGAAGACGAAAAAGCAGTCATTTTAGATTCACTTTCAAAATTTGTAACAATATCATCAAAAAATGTACCAGAAAATATAGATCAATATTTAATAGGAAATTCATATGTTTTTCCTGATGAAGAAATAGACAGTATTGTTTATGATGCACGAGAATTCGTTTTGACATTGGAGGCCTGTATAAGATTTAGAAAATTCGGTATTGCATTTGCAATATGTATTGGTGAGCGTGATAAATTATTTTTGGAGGGAGAGAAAATGATACAAGATTTGAAAAATGAAATGATGGATCATATTACAAAATTATTTAATGATAAATGGCGTATTTTTGAAGATGATATGTTTATCTCCATTAATGCTGAAGGAGTATTGACAGAAGAAACTATTGAATACGTTACGTTAATTCTTAGTCAAACAATAACTTTCAATAATAAATTACTTATTATAAGAACAGTCACTAAAGATGGAAACTGTAAAATTGGATGTATAAAATGTGCTGGCTATATCTGTAATTTTAGTTTGAATGATATTGTTAAAGAAAATATTCTGGAAGTAGGAGGTTATATGCTCTCCGGAATACATTCGGATTATGTTTTATGTATGATTCCATATCATAGAACGGATAGTTTCCTGTCAAAATTAAAGGATGTGATAGTTTTTTGTGTCTCAAATAATAGAAATTGAACTTCATCTCAATTTGGAATTGGGAATTAAGGAATCCAAAACAATACTTGAAGCATTAGTTCCAGATAATATTAACATCCCAGAAAATCTGAGAATAATAATGAATAGTAAAAAAGATTCATTAATTATAAAAATAAGATCAACAGATAATGTTGAAACCGTAACAAATACAATAGATGAGATATTAAATCATATTTCATTAGCAAAACAGGTGATAAATGGTATTGATAGATCCTAAGTTGTTAAGAGATAATCCACAAGTAATAAAAGACATGATAAAAAATAGAGCAATAAGTTTTTCTCTACAGGAACTAATAGATTTAGATAATGAGAGGAGAAGTTTAATTGCTGAACTACAGAAAAAAAGACATGAGAAGAATCAATTTGCACAAAAGATTGCATTAAAGAAGAAAAATGGAGTTGATTGTTCAGCCGAAATTGAAAAGATGGATAAGATCAGTATAGACATTGATGAGTTTGATAATAAATTTTCTTTAACAAATTTAAGATTTGAGAAGTTAATTTCGTCATTACCAAATCTTCTTCATGAATCAGTTCCTATAGGCAAAGACGAATTAGATAATAAAATAATAAAAAAAAATGATAACATTATTAACAAAAAATTTGAGCTTAAAGATCATGTATATTTGGCAAACTTACTGGATTTAATTGATATCGAAAGAGCAGCCAAAATATCTGGAGCAAGATTTTATTTTTTAAAAAATGATCTTGTTTTATTAAATCAGGCATTGATCAATTTTGCCTTGGATTATTTAGCCGAAAAAGGATATAATCTAATTCAAACTCCATACATGATTAGAAAAGACGCTATGAATGGTGCAGTGATATTAGATGACTTTGAACAGGTGATATATAAAATAGATAATGAAGACCTGTATATGATAGGAACGTCTGAACATGCGATAGCATCCATGCATATGAATGAAATACTGGATGGAAAAAAGCTTCCAATTAGATATGCTGGTATTAGTCCATGTTTTAGAAAAGAAGCAGGAGCCCATGGAAAAGACATGAAAGGAATTTTTAGAGTTCATCATTTTGAAAAAATTGAACAGTTTATTTTTTCGCGTCCTGAGGAGTCGTGGAATGAACATGAAAGAATTTTAAAATTGACTGAAGAATTCTATGAAAAATTAGATATTCCTTTTAGGGTTGTCCTTTTATGTTCTGCTGATACGGGCAATATCTCTTCAAAAACCTACGATATTGAAGCTTGGATGCCTGCTCAAAATGCTTTTAGAGAGATTGTGTCGTGTTCTAATTGTATAGACTATCAAGCCCGACGACTTAGAATTAGATTTAGGGACAAAACAAATGAAGAAACAAAATTTGTTCATACACTTAATAGTACATTAGTTGCAACAGAGAGGACAATGGTAGCAATAATGGAAAACAATCAAACAGTTGACGGAAAAATAATAATTCCTGAAGTTCTTCGACCTTTTATGAACGATAAAAAAGAAATAAAATCCTAATTATTCTGCCGTATTAGTTAATATTATTTATATATGTCTTGATTTTATCCGCTAATTCGGTTAGTTCAGGATCCGTTGCAATATACCTTGATGGCCATTTTCCATCCGGACTGTCATCATTAAATCTAGGTATAATATGGACATGAACATGTGGCACTATTTGATTGGCAGCTTTACCATTGTTTTGACCTATATTAAATCCATCAGCAGAAACTGTTGATACAACAGCCCTCGCAATGATTGAAACAAAATTGAATAACTTTTCAACCTCTTGATGTGACATGAATAATAAGTTATTATAATGAGTTTTTGGAATTACTAATGTATGTCCCATGGTAATAGGATACTTGTCCATTATAGCCATAAAAGATTCGTTTTCATGTATAACAGATGCTGTAAGATTTTTTGATATAATAGAACAAAAAATACATGATTCTTCTTTACTCACTTTAAAAATGTCAATTAATTAGATATTTTTATCTTTTGATAAATAAATAATGTATATAATTATATATATTCAACCAATTTTAAATAAGCTGTTTAGAACGGGTAGTAAATGATGACAGAAATTATAGAAGTAGAAGACTTTATAGTTAATTTTTCACTGAAATGTCCAAAATGTAATTACCAGAATGAAGAAATATTGTCCACGGATATTATTAATGGAAGTATAGAATGTAGTATGTGTGAAACTTTATTTAAAATTGAAGGATTAGATGGAATAAAAATAACAGCAATGCTAGAATAATAATCAATAATTTAAAAAAAATTAAAATATCCATACAGATAGTCAATAATGAATGAAACTTCCTAGTAGAAAAACAGTGGAAGGACCCGCAAGATCACCGCATAGAGCGATGTATAAGGCTATGGGTCTAACTGATGAAGATCTAAATAAACCTCTAATTGGGGTATCCTCTACATGTAATGAAGCTACTCCCTGTAACATACATTTAGGAACGCTAGCACAATACTCAAAAAGGGGAGTAAAAGATGCAGGATTTACACCTAGAGAATTTACTGCAATTGCTGTATCTGATGGAATTGCGATGGGTCATGAGGGTATGAAAGCATCGCTTGTCAGCAGGGAAATAATTGCAGATTCGATTGAAATCATGATGAGAGCACACCAATATGATGGAATTGTAGGAATTTCAGGTTGCGATAAAAGTTTACCAGGTACATTGATGGGAATGGGACGGTTAAATTTACCTGCAATTTTTGTTTATGGTGGAACTATTATGCCTGGTATTTGGAATGATAAACAGGTAACGGTTCAAGACGTTTATGAAGCTGTTGGATCATTTGATGCTGGTCAGATGAGTTTACAAGAGTTAATAGAACTTGAAAATGTTGCCTGTCCATCGGCTGGATCATGTGGAGGTATGTATACTGCCAACACGATGGCATCGATAAGTGAAGCTATTGGTATGTCATTGCCAGGGAGTGCTACTCCTCCAGCTGAAAGTGAACGGAGAAGAGAAATATGTTACAATACTGGCAAGGCAATATCTAATCTAATTGAAAATAATATAAGACCAAAGGATATAATGACGTTTGAAGCATTTGAAAATGCCATTACTATAGCTAATGCCATAGGTGGTTCCACTAACGCAGTACTTCACCTTTTGGCAATAGCAAGAGAAGTAGGAATAAAATTAAAACTAAATGATTTTGAAAGAATAAGAAAGAAAACTCCACATATTGCAAATATGCGTCCTGGTGGGTTATATGTAATGCTGGACCTTGATAAAATCGGAGGAATTCCAATTATTTTAAAAAATCTTCAGAAAAAAGGATTGATAAATACGGATGTTACAACTGTTACCGGTTTGACAATGGGAAAAAATCTGGAGATGATAAAATCAAATACAATTCCTGATAAGAAGATACTCAGTCCTATTTCAAATCCGATACACACAGAAGGAACATTAAAAATTTTGAGAGGAACACTAGCTCCAGAAGGTGCAGTTGTAAAAATTGCCGGAGTAACGACAACGAAATTTGCAGGAAATGCAGTAGTATTTGAAAATGAAGAAGAGGCATTTGATGTAATATCAGATAAGAAAGTACGTGCAGGAGATATTGTAGTAATAAGATATGAAGGTCCAAAGGGTGGTCCAGGTATGAGAGAGATGCTTGCTGTCACAGCAGCATTGGTAGGTCAAGGACTTGGAGAAAAAGTGGCCATGGTAACTGATGGAAGATTTTCAGGAGCTACGAGAGGATTTATGATTGGACATATATCACCTGAAGCCATGATAGGCGGTCCTATAGCTATGGTAAAAAATGGTGATAAGATAATGATTGATATTATAAAAGGTAGAATTGATCTTTTGATATCAAAGAAAGAGATGGAGGGAAGAACAAAGAGATGGAAACCAATTAAACCTCATTACAAAACAGGAGCTCTAGCAAAATATGCTTCTTTAGTCAAGTCTGCCTCAGAAGGTGCTGTGACAGTTCCGATTTAGGTTCTGTAGAAAAGGAGTATTAATAAAAAGTTATATCCCATAATCGCTTATCAGCAGAGATAATAGAATCAAGTTGATTTAGATAACCAAAACCAAGGTCATCCAAAATGGACTCGAATCCATATTTTTGATGCAAATAGTCTTTTTGTTCTTTTTCGAATCGCTCTTGCAAGCTTTCTTTGATCGTCTCAAAGAATATAGGTTGTGAATATAAGCACCATAAATTACTACTTGTTCTTAATTTGACCAAATTTTCAATTATTTGATCGTTTATCTCCTTTGTATAGTATTTATTCATTAGCTCAATATTAACATCTATCCATGAAGGAGTTCTCCAAGAAGCTATCTTTTTCATTCCAAATTCTTCATATTCACAATTACCATTGATGCCACACTGCCCTCCCATATCAAAAGTAGAAATTACACATCGGGAAATCTTGGATACATATTTTCTAAAATCGACTCCTTTTTCCATCCATCCTATAAAAGAAACATCAATTAATTCTCTAGGATTGAAACTTTCTATTGGAATAGATAGAACATAACTCGGTTTGTTCCTTTTTAAAAGAAAAAATATTGTTGGGTCAAGCTCTATGCCCATTGCATTTGGTAGATAATTCTTGATTTTATTCAAAAAATCACAATTACCGCATCCAACATCAAGATATTGTGGAGTAGATGAAATACTTTTAGCGATTGATACAATACGAAGTACATCAATCTTTCGATAGCAAAAATAAGTACCGGAAAAGAAAGGAAAAATATAACGTGAATGATTTAATGTGTCAGATGATATAAAAATTTTATATTTGTTATAGGCTTGCAATAATTCTTTATGGTTAAACGGCATAAAATTAATTATAAAAAATGAATATATTATCTTTATAAGATCAATTTCAATAACGATAATATAACACTGTTTGAAAAACCCAAAAGGCTTATTAACCTTGTTTATAATAAACTACGATTATGGCAAGAAGTTTTCAAGATTGGTGGAATACAGTACCATCCGACTTAAAGGAAAAAGCAAGAAGAGGAGACGAAAGTAATAAAGTAATATTAAATCAAGTTAACTATGTACTAGTACATTTGCATTTAGCAGGAAAACATGATGCAAAACCATCTCACCAAGAATTAAAAGATTGGTTGCATAGTGGACAAGTAGATACCCTTAGAGCAGGTAAATAAATAATTATCATTTTATTTTCATTTTTTGTTGTTGTTTTTACTTATTTTTATTTATACTTTTCATCTATAACGCTGTTTTGATATTGGCGTAGGGTTTAAATAGTTTCAAGGATATGCCCTGATTAGTGAAATATTAGATGACAATTGCAATACTTCCAGACGTTGATGAGCAAAGATGCATTGGTTGTGCACTTTGTGTAGAAATTTGTACAGCTCTTGGTCCAGATGTACTGAGAGTAAAACCAGTTGAAGGTTGGAAAAGGGGTAAAGCATTCGTCTTTTATCCAGAAAGATGCATATCTGATGGTGCATGTGTAGGAGTATGTCCAACGCATGCTATTTTCTGGATGAGACCAATGGAATACACACCAGGACAACCAGTTCCACTACACAAGAACGGTGTATTTGACAAAGGCTGGGAAGAAGGCTAAACTAGGTAATAATTTACCGAAACATACTTTTATTTTTATAGATTTAGATTATTATTATCTGTGATTTAATTATTTGTCATTATAAAAAATATCTCCGTGGTTTATAATTTGTGGATATAAACAAGGACAAAAGAGATAGGCTTATAATTACTGGAACCCCAGGGGTAGGGAAACATACATGTTCTAGAATTCTGAGCCAAGATTTAGACTTGGAGATAATTGACATAAACCAAATCATTATAGAAAATAACTGTTTTGTCAAATCTGACAATGATAATGGTGAAAATGAAATAAATATAAAAAAGACAAATAGATTATTGAAAAAAGAACTTGAATTAAAAAAAGGATTCCTCGTGGTTGGTCATTTAGCTCCTTACGTCATGAAATCTATAGAGATTGATTTGGTTATTATATTGAGAAGAAATCCATATCAATTAAGAGAAGTATATAAAAAAAGGGGTTACTCTCTTGAAAAAATCAAGGAAAATATGGCTGGTGAAGTGTTGGGAATTATTTCATATGATTCATTAACAGCATTCGGACAGAGAAAAGTTGCAGAGATGGATATAAGCAATGACAGTGTAATTGAAAATGTAAAAAAGATTGAAAAAATATTTGACAAACGATTAAAAAATGAATTTGGTAAAATTGATTGGTTACCATTAATTTATGAAAAAAAAGATTTTGATATTTTATTAAATTGATAATACGTTAAACAAACTGTAGATAGTAATGTTTCCAGAATTTGAAATTATATATATACTCCTTCCAATATTATCAAATTTGAAGTATTTTTGGCTGCAGTATTAGGTAGAAAATTTGGTGAAGAGTTTATTCAATTTTTAAGTAAAAAAGTATCTGTAGAAACAACGGATGGAAAAACATATGTTGGTTTGTTATCAGCAATGAATGAAAAACTTGATTTGATTTTAGACAATATTGAGGGTGGCAGTATTTTAAAGTTGATTCTGAATGGATCATATGTTAAAGAGATTAAGTTAATGGAAAAACCATTCGATTTAAAGACTTTAGCAGATAGATTAGCAAGAGTTTTTCCAGGCTTGGTGAAAATTAGAGAAGATGTAGGTGCAATAATAGTAATGGATAAGATAAAGGTAACTCAAAATGGGATTGAGGAAGGGAGTGGTCTAGCTGCAGATAGAGTGAAAATAGTTTACGAAGAATTCATAAGAGATATGAAAAAATAATATTTCACATCAGTAGTAATATTTTACAAACGTTTTCATTCGATGTGACTGACATGTTTTATCAATACTAGTTATAGAAAAAGGATGGATTTAGATTGTTTTTTGAAGTAAAATATAATGATTTAGCTGGAAGAATAGGTAGGCTCAAAACAAAACATGGCATGGTTGAAACTCCTGCATTCATTCCTGTGGTGCATCCTGTCAAACAGGACGTAGATGTATCTTTTTTGGAAGAACTTGGATTTGAAGTAATAATTACTAATGCCTATATTACTTTACGACACTATGGAGACGAAGCCAGAAAAAGAGGAATACATGATATAGTAAAATTTGATAAGACCATAATGACAGATTCAGGTGGTTATCAAGTTTTAGAATATGGCTCCGTGGACGTTAAACCCAAAGACATGGCTAAATTTGAGTTAGATATTAAAACTGATGTAGCAATTCCTCTAGACAAACCTACAGGGTATGGATTAAATTATAAAGATGCATTTCAATATGTCGAAGAGACTATCGCGAATGTAAAGGATACCGTAGAAATAATTAAACAAAATAATGATAAAAATAATTCTTTTTCAATTAATAATCAGATTGACAATGATGATACAAATTGGATTGGCCCCGTACAAGGTGCTGAACATTATGATTTAATTGAACATTCTGCGCAGATTTTTGATAATCTTGGTTTTAATTTTATGGCTTTGGGCAGCCCAGTTGAATTAATGGAAGCATATGAATTTTCCACATTGGTGAGAATGATTGCTACCTTGAAAAAAGTTATACCGTCCAAGCCGATCCATCTCTTTGGTGCAGGTCATCCTTTGACAATTCCTTTGGCTGTTGCACTGGGATGTGATACTTTCGATTCTGCATCTTACATGTTATATGCAAAAGATGATAGATATATGCATCCATATGGTACTTCCAGATTGGATGAAATATCCTATCTGACGTGTAACTGTATAATTTGTAGTAGATATAATGTTAAAGAATTGTTAGATATGAACAAACACAATAGAACAATTCTAATAGCAAAACATAATTTGTCTGTGTTAAAAGTAGAAGTAAATTCTGTAAAACAAGCTATAATGGAAGGCAGACTTTGGGAGTACGTGATGATAAAGGCACATGCACATCCAAAATTGATGAAGGCAGTAAGAACAATAGTAGACCTAGAATATTTGGAATATGGAACTCAGAGGTATAAAAATAAGGCAATTTATTTTACTGAAACGATGGATCAATTTCGTCCAGAGGCAAAATTTTTTAGGAAAGGTGTAATGTGTTTTAAAAGTACGAAAGAACAGTTAATTTTATGTCCAGAGGCAAATACACATCCGTTTTTTACATCCAGGGAATTTGTTCGGATTATAAAGAGATTTCCACAGTCACAAATTTGTACTTATAATCCGTATCTGGGAATAATACCTGCAGAGATCTCTGACCTATTTCCTGCCTCCCAGAATTTGTATACAATTCCTACAATGAACATTGAGGAATTTCCTACCTTTGAAAAAGCTTTTGATGAATTTATTGGTAAAAATTCCTTTAAGAAAATTATAATCATTACAGATGAATTTATGGAAAAATTTGTAAACTATGACAACAATCGTAATAAAACTTTAGAAAAGTTTATGCCAGAAATTATAAAAATTGATGAATTTAAAGATAGTTAAATTATCATGTATTTATTTGTCTATCTTTGTATAAAGTAAATGAGTTTTTTCATAATTAGAAATCTCTGATTCCAATTTTAGCGTTTTTGATATTTCATCCGATCCTTCAAGAAGAGAGATCTTGTTAGATGGATCGATCTCAAAGGATATAATCTTAGAATCAGTCATAATCTGTTGTTTTTCAAGATCGACCGTCAACATGATATCTACATTATCAAATAAGAATTGTATCTGATGTTTTGATAGAATGATGGGTAGTACACCATTTTTAATGCAATTATTATAGAAAATATCTGCAAATGATGGAGCAATAACTACTTTAAATCCATAATCAGAAATTGCCCATACTGCATGTTCCCGTGAACTTCCACTTCCAAAATTATCTAAGGTTAACAATATTTGTCGGTTATTATATTTTGGGTTATTTAATACAAAATTGTCTTTTTTCTTTCCATCAATTTCATATCTCCAGTCATAAAATAAGAATTTTCCAAAACCTGTTTTTTGAATTAATTTCAAAAATTGTTTTGGTATTATTTGATCAGTATCTATATTTAGGATTGGAAGAGGGATTGTCTGACTTTTAACAGTTTTAAATTTATTCATTATCGTAACTCATCTTTTTTATTTGTTATTATAACCATTCTCTTACATCGAAAAAATGACCCTTAATTGCTGCAGCTGCGGCCATTACGGGACTGACAAGATGGGTACGTCCTCCTGTACCCTGCCTTCCCTCAAAATTTCTATTAGATGTACTAGCACATCGTTCCTTAGGAGATAAAATATCAGGATTCATACCCAGACACATACTACATCCAGATTCTCTCCATTCAAAGCCGGCTTCCTTGAAAATTTTGTCTATTCCGAGTTTTTCAGCAGCAAATTTTACCTGTTGAGAACCCGGAACAACCATAGCTCTAACTTTTTGAGATACTTTGCGTCCTTTTACAACGATAGATGCTTCCATGAGATCTTCCAATCTAGAATTAGTACATGAACCAATAAACACACGGTCAATTGGGATATCGGTAATAGGAACACCTGCTTTGATATCCATATAATCAAGTGCTTTAATTGCAGCCATTTTCTGATCCTCATTTCCATGTGAATATTCGTCTGGGTCAGGTATTGTATCTGTAATATCAATTGTCATCGATGGATTAGTACCCCATGTTACCTGTGGCTCCAATTCTTCAACATTTATATCAACAATCTTATCAAATGACGAATTATCATCTGTTGTAAGGTCTTTCCATGTTTCTTGCAACTCTTCAAATTTATCATTCTGTGGAAGATATTTTCTTCCTTTTAAATAACTGATGGTGATATCATCTGGAGCAATCAATCCTGCCCTTGCACCTGCTTCAATGGACATATTACATATTGTCATTCGTTGTTCCATAGAAAGTTCAGATATGGTTTGTCCACGGTACTCTAAAACTGATCCTATACCACCACCTATTCCTATTTTTCGTATAAGATATAGAATCATATCTTTAGCCGTTATCGCATGAATATTTTTACGACGTCCATTAAAATTAACTGCAAAATTTTTTGGTTTTTTTAGCCATAAACATTGGGTTGCCAAAACATGCTCTACTTCACTGGTTCCAATACCAAAAGCAAAGGCTCCAAATGCTCCATGAGTAGAAGTATGACTATCACCACATACGATTGTGGAACCAGGAATTGTCAGGCCTAATTCTGGTCCGATAACATGGACTATTCCTTGATACGGGCTGTGCAAATCATAAAGCTTTATTCCAAATTCTTTACAGTTATCTTTTAATGTTGATATTTGTATGGATGAAACTTCATCTAGTATTGGAAGTGAACGATCGTTTGTTGGTACATTGTGATCCATTGTAGCAAAGGTCAGGTCCGGCCGTCGTACTTTTCTATTATTTAATCTAAGAGATTCAAATGCTTGAGGAGAAGTTACCTCATGAATAAGATGTCTGTCAATATATAATAGATATGCATCCACTGAGATATCCTTATCTTGTGGATAAATAACGTGATTGTCCCATATCTTTTCAAATAATGTTCTGTTCAAGTTATTTAATATTATAAATAAAGTAAAATATATTCATATTTTACTTTGGTATTATCATAATCACAAAGTAACAATACTTAAATTTAGCAAGAATATTGATAATTTTATGTATCCACATCAAGATAATAGATATCCGTATCCACATCAAGATAATAGATATCCAGAAAATATTGCTGAGCAGATAAAAAAAGGTACAACTACATGTGCACTTTCATGCAACGACGGTGTAGTTCTTGCAGCCGATACAAGAGCAAGTGCAGGATTATTTATTGCGGATAGAAATGTTATGAAAATTCAAAAGGTAGACAATCATATAGGTATGACTATTGCTGGTGGAGTCGCAGACGCACAAAATCTGGTGGATACTATGAGATACCAGGCCAATCTTTATAGAATTTCTAATAAAAGATTAATGCCGATTAGTTCTGCTGCTCGATTATGTTCTAACATTCTTTTTAACCAAAGATATTTTCCATATTATGTTCAAATAATTATGTCAGGATATGAAGGACAAGGAGAAGGAAAGATCTATAATATTGACCTGTTTGGTTCAATTACTAAGGAAAAATTTATTTCAACAGGAAGTGGTTCTCCAGTAGCTTATGGATATCTTGAGGACGAATTCAAACAAGATATGAGTGTAAATGATGCCTACAAGGTTGCCATTCATGCAATTGCTGCAGCCATAAGAAGAAATGCAGGTACTGGTGATGGTATAAACGTCGTGATTATTGATAAGGATGGATATAGAGAACTATCTAAAGAGACAAAAGATGCAGTAGGGGCTGCATTCTAACAAAATATAAATGAATAAACATTTCTGAATAAATAAAATATTATTTCATAATTTTCAAAAGTTGTCAATTATTTCTTTGGTCGTTCTGTTATTCGTTAATAAAAAGTAACTTAGTTAATATTATTATTTATGTATAGAATAGGTCATTCATTCAACTTTACAAATGTTTTATATATCGAGATCGCTTCATTTTCGTCTTTTGCACCAACAATTGTAGCTGCTCCGCTTGTCATGAAACTGACCGAAAGGGAATTAGCCAAGTTATTGATAGCAGTTATTCCCAATGTACCCCTAGTTTTTACATTATATCCAAGTGTTTCTGCATTTTTAATAATTTGATTCAAATTGATGGTAGAAGAGACTTCCGTAGGAGTAACAGTATAGGTTCTTTTTCCACGGTCCCTTCCACAAAGTTCTTCGATTATTAATTTTTGTTCATTTATCTGTAGATTCATTGCATCGACATCATGTTGTTGTTCTATCTTTGTTCCACATGATGGACATTCTGGATGACGAAACATCTGGATTTTTTCAAATGAGAGTTCGTTCAGATCTATGTATAGTAATGTATTTATCAAAGTTGGTTTTTTTCCAGTCAGTAATTTTACTACCTCTGAAACCTGAATACCGGCAACAAGGTACAGGATAGATGGATGTACGCCTTCTGTACTACATGTAGGCATATCATCTTCTGAAAGTGACGGAAAAATACAACGTAGACACGCTGAATCATTTGGAATAATAGTACAAACTGAACCTAACATTCCCAGTGCACCTGCGTAGATTAGCGGGATGTTATTTTTTACACATGCGTCATTAATAGCATAACGTGCGTCAATACTATCCAATGCATCTATTACAAGGTCAAATCCTTTTACAAGGGATTCAGCATTATATTTTGTTACTGAAATGGGTAATGCATCAATTTCAGTCCTTGGATTTATCTTGCTCAGACGCTCCGCAGCGACCTCGACTTTTACCCTGCCGATATCATCATCATTATAAAGATGTTGTCTATGAAGATTTGAGATCTCTATTACATCTCTGTCAATAATACGAATTTTACCGATGCCCATTGCAGCTAGTTGTGTTATTACAGGATTACCAATTCCTCCTGCACCAACTACGCAAATTTTGGAATGTCGAAGTTTTTCCATTCCAAGGAAGCCTATTTCTTCTAGCATCATCTGACGAGAATATCTTTGTATATCTTCACTGCTGAATTCAGATGCTCCACCAGCAACAGCAGGAAGTATGTATACAGAGTCACCATCATTAAGAGACGCACTCATGCCATCTTTATTAAAACGCATATTTTTGCCATTAATATAAATATTAATCAATGCGCGAGGCTTACCATTTATGTCAAAAACTCTACGTTTAAAATCGTCGCCTAAGAGATCTGATGCTTTTGTAAAGGCATCTTGAAGATCAGATGCGTCCAACGTTATTTTTTTTTCGCCTGACCCTCTGTTTAAAACAGACGGAATCACAAATTCGATTTTAGACATTTTTTTCACTTTTGTGTTAATCGATATATATGTATTATATTATCAATATGATAGTTGTTATTATGATTTTACTATAAATCTTATTTTTCATTTCTTTTATTGTCTAATTATTGCAGATATTTCATGGATATCGGGTTTTACTACATTAAGTTTCGGGAGAGATTCAAATATGGCTTCTGTGGTTTTCAGTCCGTTACCTGTTACATAACATACAATCTTTCCGTCTTTATCGATTTTGTTTTCTTCGATTAATTTTTTAAGAACGGCTATGGATACTCCTCCAGCCGGTTCTGTAAATACACCTTCAGTTTTTGCTAACATAAGAATACTTTCTACTATTTCTTGATTGGTAACTGCTTCTGCAATACCATTGTATTGTTTCAGTCTTTTAAGCACATACATACCATCTCCTGGATCACCGATTGCAAGACTTTTTGCTATTGTGTCCGGTTTTTCAACAGGAATAACATCTATTCTATTTGACTTGTATGCGTCAACTATTGGTGCGCATCCATGGGGTTGAGCAGCTATAATTTTAAGATTTGAGATATCATTTACAAGGCCAAGATGATATAGTTCTTCAAAACCTTTGCAGATAGCGTTTAACATTGCACCACTTCCTACGGGAATTATAAGATAATCTGGAACTTCCCAATTAAGTTGTTCTGCAACTTCATATGCAAGAGTTTTTGAACCTTCTACGTAATAAGGTCTCATATTGATATTTACAATTCCTATGCCCTTTGAATCGCCTATTACAGATGCAATTCTATTTGCATCATCATAAGTTCCATTAACAGCAACAAATTCTGCACCGTATGATAATGCTTGAGCTATTTTTGCATGTTCTAGATCTGCAGGAGCAAAAATATAACATGGGAAATTTCCTACCGCGGCATGAGCTGCAGTTGCTGAAGCTAGATTACCTGTAGATGCACAGCCTACAGCACTCAATCCAGTTTCCTTTGCTCTTGAAATTGCAACTCCAGCTGGTCTGTCTTTAAAGGAAAATGTAGGATTAACAGAGTCATTTTTAATGAATAGATTCTTTAAATTTCCCAATTTTTTACCCAGATTGAAAGATTTTTGTAATGGAGTGAATCCTGCGCCTATACTGACGATATTATTTTTATCTGAAATAGGTAATAGTTCAAAATATCTCCAATAGGTCTTTTCGTTTCTTGATGTAAAAAGATCTTTGTTTATATTGATTCTAGAAAACTCGTATAAAACATCAAGAGGTCCAAAACATTCTTCACAGACATATCGAAATTGTGGTTCATATTCTTTACCGCATTCTCTACACTTTAAAGACTTTATATTTCCCATAAATAATAATTTTCTATAAAATCTGTATTAGATAAGGTTCTCTAAAAGAAGTTAAGTAATACTATATTTTTTTGTAGTAAAATAATTTGAATATTAAATCAGAAAAAATACAGTATTGTCAAAAAAAAAGCACGAATATATAAAAATTATAAATTTTACATATAATAAATCATTTTTTTATATTTTGCAGTATATTGTGAAAGCATGATCGGTTTCCAGTATGACAGGCAGGTCTTGTAGAATCTACTATATACAGCAAAGCATCAGAATCACAATCCACCAGAATATTTTTTACAGGTTGGATATTTCCAGATTCTTCCCCTTTCATCCATAATTTGTTATGTGATGTACTCCAGAACCAGGCATTACCAGTTTTAAGTGTATTTTCCAATGCTTTTTCATTTACATATGCCAGCATCAAAATATCTTTAGTCTTTTCGTCTTGAACCACTACAGGCAATAATCCATTTCTTTTTACAAAATCAATATCATCAACAGATTTAATATTGGTGATGTTCATAATATTAGTTCAATTAGATTATTCAGGTATTTAAAATATAGATTAAAAGCATTATCTCATTATTAACTAGAGAATCCTGAATGAAGGGTAAAAATTTATTTCAGCAAAAGAATTCATTTCATTAATAATAGAAATAGAATGTCACTAAAAAATAATGATAAACAAATTTTACATATTGGTTTTGATGATACTGATTCGGTCAAAGGAAAATGTACTACATATCTTGGATTTAAAATTGTAAAATATATAAAAAAAATATGCGGATATGAATTTGTAGATTATCCTTCATTAATTAGATTAAATCCAAACATACCATGGAAAACACGTGGTAATGGAGCAGTCTGTATTAGAATAATCGGAAATAGATATGAGAGTCTTATTGAACATATAGTTGATGAAGTTAAATGTGAATCATATATTGGGTCTGGTGCAAATCCGGGTGTTGTTTTTTTCGAAGGAAATGAAATTCCTGATGAGATAGTAAAGTTCAGTCATCTGGCTATGCATGAATTTTTAAATAGACGGCAAGCAAAAAAAATAGCTTCTAAAAACGGTATAAGGTATTGTTCTTTTGGAAATGGCAATGGAATAATAGGTGCACTTGCAGCAATAGGAAACGATCTTGGATCGGATCATACGTTTGAAGCTATAGCATATAGAAAAATAGACAGGTGTGGTACTCCACGATTTGTTGATAAGGAAAAAGTTTTTAAAATGAGTATTGATACATTCCCACAGACATTTAATAATTATGACGAAAAACATCAAAGAATATTGATAGCACCACATGGACCTGATCCTGTATTCTGTGGAATTAGAGGGGAATATCCCAATATAGTATTAGAATCATTAAAAAAATTGGAAATTGAAGAGGATGTTGATGGTTATATGATCTTCAAAACCAATCAGGGCACCAATATGCATTTATTTAATGAGTTAAATTTGTCTTCCTTAAAGACATATACATCTGGTTTTTTAAATTGTAAATTGACAACAAAACCCAATGTGATTAATGGTGGTCATGTACTATTTTTTGTAGAAGATAGATATGGTTCAGCGTTGGCTGCAATTTATGAACCTACAGGACTTGGTAAAATAGCATCGGAATTAGAAATAGGTGATACAATACAAATTGGGGTTGGAATAAGAAAACCATCAAATCAATATCCAAAGACACTTAACGTTGAATACTTAAATATAATGAATCTCGTTCAAAAGTACGATATACTAAACCCAAAATGCAAGGTTTGTGACAAGAGATTAAAATCAGAGGGTAAGAACAAGGGATTTCAATGCGATAAATGTGGCTACAAGGAAAAAGAGGTTTACAAATTATGTATTCCTAAAGAAAGACAAATTAAAACTGGTTTGTATTTACCATCTCCAAAATCCCATAGGCATTTAACAAAACCGCTCCAAAGATACGGTGCTGAAAAGAATGGAAATGAAAAATACCAAAAGATGTTTGAATACTGGTTTGGTACAACAGTGTAATATATACTACAAACAGTTTCATAATTACAAATTTAGCGGGGGGTTGATTTGAACTTGCGTCCATATACAAATTTTAGTTGCATATAGAAACCGCTCTGCGGGTTATGAGCCCGCCGGGATAACTTTGTCTATTCCTTGTGAGGAATATCTGGCTTCCCCACCCCGCTGTTTCAATGGTTGTATTTTTCAGGTATATATCTTTATTATTTTTAAAGTTCGAAATTCAAAGTTGAAATGCGGAGGGTGGGATTCGAACCCACGAACCCCTAAGAGATGAGGTATCCTAGTCAATATTTTAAACTTCTGAGCTTCGTGTTAAAAATCTCACGCCTTTGACCAGGCTTGGCAACCCCCGCACGTAGTAGTAGATTGTAATATGATGTAGTTATAAATACGATACAAAAATTGTAAAGTTGTGTTAAGAATCAATTTGACATTATGCTTATAGTTTCATTTGGCCTGAATTTGTCCCATAATATACCAAACGTTAATCCCATAACTATCCAAAATATTAGCATTGTAATCGTGCTGGAAATTCTAAAATCAGAAATAAGCGATGGAGAGATTTCAATTTTATCGGGATTGTTTGGAAATAAAAGAAAAGACACCATCATGACTCCTATATAGACTAAAGGTATTGTCTGCTTTGGAATAAAATCGGTTTTTTTGTAAATAATTCCAAGAGATAACGCTGTAACCCCAGAAAGGATCAGAAATCCTGTATACAAACTTTGTCTGTATGTGATAGTATCAGGATTGCCTACTGCTGGAGGATTAGCGGGATATTTTAATGATGTAACTAGAAACAATGTAGACCATATTATTAATGCAAGAATTATGGTCTTTGTCATTGTTGTTGTTTTGGGAAATGAAGGATGGAGAAAATTATAGATTATTCCAAACAAAATTGAAAACGAGATGCCAAAGACAATCGAAGCTACCAATAGACCTTCTTTTTGCCATTGTCGATAAATGCCTAGATCATCAATGTTTATCTTTTCTCCATTTTCAATAGAATTCTTTGTTTCTATTTGAATTGCCTTTTCAATGTGTGGTTCTACTAAAAAAAGATTGGATATACCCAATGCCAGTCCTGATGCTACTCCTGATAATAAAATTATTAAAAGAAATAGCATAACTTTCATTATCGTTTAGACACCAAAAAAAACTAAAGTGGTATTAATAAAAAATATTAATGGCATGGAAAGCCAGCAGCATGTCTGAGGTCGTGTGTGAATTCATGCATCCACATATTGCCATATGCCGTATCACCTTGTACTACACTGAAAATCTGGCCTTGGTCGTATCCAATTATGAATAAACCTAAAGCAAAAACGATAGCTAATCCAATTATTAATGATTTAGGAGCCTTACTGACATTTTTTAAAAGAAATTTACCCTCTGACATAATATTCAGTTTAATTGGGTGATATATTTAAGCTATTGGTCAGATTATCCAACTATATTACATTTTGTTATGAATCTTTGGTGTATTTGACATTCTTTTTAATTGACAAACAATATCTGTAGAAACAACTTGAATACTGAGGTAATAATTAATATTATGAAAAGATAAATAAAAATAAAAAACATACACATTACTATATTTTAGATTTGCATCAATATATCAAAATGCTCGAAAAAATAAGTCAAAGATATGCTCCGAGCAGGATTCTTTCATTTAATATTGTACACGTTTTTAAAAGTCTACAACTTATACATATTAATGGACATGTAAGCAGAAAAATTCTTTGTAAAGAACTTGAGTTAGGTGAAGGAGTTATTAAAACTCTTATAAAACACCTTAAAATAAATGGATTGATTCAGACTTCAAATGTAGGAACATGTATGACAGAAAAAGGGAAATTAATCTTTTCTAAAATTTCAGAACATATTCCATCTGAAATGAGTTTGCCAAAGTGTTCTATTGCCATAGGAAATTTCAACTATGTGATTTTATTAAAACAACATGGATATGCCATAAAATCAGGTTTGGAACAAAGAGATAATGCAATAAAGATGGGTGCGCTGGGGGCAACGACTTTGATTTTTCATGATTTAAAATTTGTGATGCCTCTTACAAATTTCGAGCCACTGGTCAATGAAATAAAAATATTGAAAATGCTAGATGAGGGATTAAAACCAGAAGATGGGGATGTAATTATAATAGGAAGTGACAATTTAAGTGAAAAGACTGCAGAGTTTGGGGCAAAAAATGCAGCACTGTTTACAATGATAAATCATGAAAAAACATATTGAGTGATAAAAGTAAAAAGATTTAACAATTTTTAATTTTTTGAACCTACCAATGATACAAAGATATCATCTAATGTTATTGGTGAAATATTAAAAGTTATATTATTTTTAAGTGCAAGTTCGGTTAGTTCTTTTATAGATGATTCAAATGTGTAAATTCTCAAAATATCCCTTCCAATTTCCACTAGATTTCCAAAAGAATGTAATTGAGCTGGGTCGATTGAATTTTTTGGTACATCCATTCTAATGTTCTGTGGTATAAGCTTTCTCAAGTCATGCAACGTCCCTTTGGTAATTATTTGTCCGTTATTAAGAATTATAATCATATCAGATAACATTTCAGCTTCATCCATATAATGAGTAGTTAGCAGAATTGTTTTTCCTTCTTTTTTTCTATCTTGAATAGTAGACCATACCTGACGTCTAGATACTGGGTCCAATCCAATTGTTGGTTCATCCAAAAATAACAATTCAGACTCTGCAGCCATGGCCATGGCGACCAGAATTTTTTGCTTCATCCCACCAGAAAGATACATTGCCGGTTTATCTTTTGCATCGATTAAATCCAATTTTTCCAGAATTTGTATGGTTTTTATTTTGGCTTGAGTTTTTTCTTCTCCTCGGATCTGAAGCCAGTTATATACATGGTCCCATGGAGTAAGAGCGCGAAGTGGTTTACCTTCCTGTGGAACCACAGAAATGAATTTTCTGATAGTATTTGCTTCTTTAATAACATCATATC
>CAZHFI010000009.1:0-45356 GCA_964531845.1 uncultured Nitrososphaeraceae archaeon | reverse complement strand
TAATTAGGTGTTATCCAGCTTTAAGCTTGACTGAAACATTCAGAAATAAGAGCGAATATATTTTATCTTTGGGAGAGAATTACTTAAAATTCACTTATTGGTTATTCAAATCTGACATTGTGATTTAATCTGCAGGAAATACACTAAATTTTATGGAATCCTTCAATAAAGGTTGGGTTAAACACGTTAAAAATAAAAATAGTGCTTCAAATATAATAAGAGATAGTCTAAAATCAGAACAACCATTAAAACCTAGAATTGAATTAGCAAAAAATCGAATCCAGACACAAAACAGAAAACTGGAAATCATGTTGGATAAATTAAAGCAAAAAGAAAAATATTATTTTGATCAGATAGTTAATTCTTTGCAAAATCATGACTCCCAACAAGGAAAAATGTTATCTACAGAACTAGCCCAGGTAAAAAGAACCACAAAAACCATGGCCCAATTGAAATTGGCCATGGAACAAGTACATTTACGCTTAGAATCAACCGTGGATGTAGGAGATGCCATGTCTGCACTAGCACCTGCCATAGGTACCCTATCAAATGTAAAATCAAGATTAACACATATGATGCCCGAATTTGATTCAGAGTTAGAAAATATGAATAGCGCATTTAATGAAATGTTAATGGATGCTAGTGGTATAGGAAACAACAATAATTCATTTATGTTTAATAATACAGGAGATGATGTTGATAAGATTTTAGCAGAGGCAAGTGTAATAGCTGACCAAAGAACAAGCTTAAATTTTCCAGATATACCTAATAACCAATATAATAGAAGTAGGTCTTCAACTGGCGAGCATACTCTATAACTCGCAATAAAAAATATAATTTTTTATGAATATTTTATAATTATTTACAAGGATTATTAAAAAGATTTACAAAGTAATTTGATAAATAATTAAAGGGATTCCAGAAAGAACTCTTCCCGTTGTCGTCTTCATTGTACACAGATGGTAACAATATTGACTTATTTTCTCCTTTATTTTCCGTATCATTTTGGATTGTTTCCTTTGTATTATTGGTGATGGAATCGTTTGTAATATGGTCTCTATTAAAACCTGTTGCATTTAATACAGTATTAGAAGTTATACTATGGGAAATAATTTTAGGTATAGAAATATTAATAGAATGAATATTTTCAGAGAAATTATTTCTATCTTGTAAAAGGTCTTTAGTATTAATCAAATCAGGAAATTTTTCTCCCTCTGATAAATTAGCAAGATTATTTTGTTCGCCTAAAAATACTTGATCATTGATATCTATATTATTGTCTGAGATTTTGGAATTTGCCTCAGTAATACTTATAGTATCATCCATTAGTTTAGACCAGGTATTTCCTATTACTTTATCAATTTCATTTTGAATATCTCCAGTAATCGAATTGTTTTGAATTTGTGAAAACCCGATAGTCTGACCATATGCATAATTTGATTCATAATGATTTAAAGTAGATATAAAAAAAATCAAAACAGTAGAATATAAAAATAGAAAATTTCGATTCAAAATATGTAACATGACTTTGTTTGTATTTATTTATTTTAAGTAGATTAGTCCAATTGTTCATGTCATATTGTAAATATTGTTATATCAAGTTATTTTGAATTATATTTATCAGATGTTGGATATATGACAAGGAAAAAATCTTTTGAAAATATACTTAATTCTATGAAAAATGTCTTGCTAAATGAAACATCTTTAGCAAGACCGACAGCACTTAAAGAATTACAATTGTCTGAAGAAGGAAATCCTTTTAAAATACTAATAGGAACCATACTTTCAGCTAGAACTAGGGATGAAAATACATCCAAGATAGTCAAAAAACTATTTCAAAGGTATAAAAATCCTGAAGATTTGGCATTAGCAGATATTAGTGAAATAAAGGATATCATACATGGAATTGGTTTTTATAATAACAAGGCAGAAAATATAAAAAAAACTGCGATAATCATAAATCAAATCTTTAAGGGTCAAGTCCCAGACAATATAGAGGATTTAATTAAACTTCCAGGAGTTGGAAGAAAAACAGCAAATTGTGTTTTGGTTTATGCCTATAACAAACCAGCAATTCCGGTGGATATTCATGTTCATAGAATTTCTAACAGGTTGGGATTAGTTGATAGTAAGAACCCAGAAGAAACGGAACAACAATTGATGAATATAGTAGATAAGAAATATTGGAACGAGGTAAATAATATCTTTGTAATGTATGGACAAAATGTCTGTACTCCAATTAAACCAAAATGTGATATTTGCTCTTTAAATAAGAATTGTAAATTCTATAATAAAATATTTAATTCCAATAACAAAAATAGAAAAAAATTATGAATCTCTCTTCTTTTTAAATAATAAAATAGCCAATACTCCACCCACTATACCCAACATAACAAATGGAAGAAAATATGTAGGAGAATCTCGTGGGTTCCCAAAAAATAACTCAAAATCCAGGTTTCCGCCATACACATTATTAATTGAATCAGAATCTTCCTTTCCGTATATAGATAATGAAGCTAGATTAAATCCGTCTAGTGACAGCCTATCTATGATTATTCGTTTTCCATTTGTAATAGTTAATCCCTGATTATTGGCATAGCTTATTACAATAGGTCTTTCTGTTGTCCATCCTCCAGTTGAGGTATCATAAATCCGTAAATATCCTGTTGAATTTGTGTTCACTCCTACCCAAAAACGAGATTGGTCGCCTGACATACCAACTTCGACAAATTTTTCGCTGGGTGTTAGTTCATTTAATTTTAAAATAGTTTTAACATCAGGTGAATCATAGTAACTGAGATTATTCCTTACATTTAAAATCCAATTGCTTTCATGAGTGGAATCCAACACATATGTATAGGGATGTTTTCTGTCAGAGTCGGCAACACTAAAAGGAAGTGAAAAAATTTCACTATTTTTGTTTTTGAAAACCTGTAGTGGAGTGGTACTGTTAATCGATTCAGTTGAATTTATTTCACTAAAAGAAATTACAGGGATAAATATGAGAAAAACAAGCATGAGTAAAAAAGTGCATTGTATTTTTATATTAATATGCATAAATCTCCTATTTTGATTAGACATATTAACTTACAATGATGTATTTATTCAACAAACGGGTTGTTGTAAGATAGAATGAATTTTGATATCTCCGGCCTCATTAAATGTTCTCCCGGAACTTCACCAGAATTTATCATTTTTCTCATCCTAGTCCCGCTCAATTCCTCATGAAATTCGTTAGAATGAGGACATGTTCTTTCGTTTGTATACCCCAAGCACTTTTTACAATAATAAAATGCAGGAAAAAAAATTGGTGTGATTTCTAAATCTTCGTAGTCGCTAAAAATACGATGAGCTGCGAAGGGATGATAAAAATTTCCAACTCCTGCATGATCTCGTCCTACAATAAAGTGACTACATCCAAAATTTTTACGCATTATGGCATGATGAATTGCCTCTTTTGGTCCTGCATATCTCATTTCGGTGTGAAGAGAAACGAAAATGACTTTATTTGCCGGATAATAATTATTTATCAATTCTTCATAAGAATGTAAAATAACCTCGTCTTTAAAATCACCAGATTTTTTCTTGCCAATCAATGGATTGATAAATAATCCATCAAAAATATTAAGTGCGGCTTTTTGTAACATTTCGTGAGCAATATGCGGAATGTTTCGTGTTTGGAAACCAACTATTGATTTCCATCCTTTTCTTTCAATTTCTAGTCTTGTTTCCATTGGAGTCATCCTTCTATATCTCAAAGAATCGTTTGTTATTTTTTTTAGTAAATTAATTTTACCTGATACCAAATAGTCGTTCATTTTATAGGTTTTAGAAACACCGGGGTGTGTCACATCAGTGGTTCCATAAAGTGAGCTTGCTAGATTTTTTTTGTCGTAGTGAAAAATCTCGTCTACGTCAAGGATTGCAAATAAATCCTGGTTGTTACGTAATGCAATCTCTTTGTAATCACTTAATAGATTTCCAGTTGATTCATCTACATCAAGTATAATTGGAATGGTCCAGGGCAATCCATTTGAAAGCCTGCCGGTTTTTAATATTGTATCAAAATCCTCAGAACTGACGAATCCTTCTAACGGACTGAAAATACCTTCTGCCATATTTTCGACATCATTTCGTTGCTCGTCGCTAACATCTAATGAAAACATACCTTCTAGATTTTTTCCTTCACTAACAATTCTATTGATTAGTATATTTCCATGGGGTTTTGGAATTTTGTTATTCAAACTGACACCCATTTTTGATAGTAAACATCAAACAATAACAGTATTATTGACGTTTCGGAGTAAAGTGTATTCCACATTCTTTGTGAAGAGACTCTTCCCACCACCAACGTCCTGCTCTTGGGTCTTCATCTGGTCTTATAGACCTAGTACATGGTTCGCAACCAATGCTTGGATATCCAGAATCATGTAACTTATTATAAGGAACATCATTTTTATGAATATAATCCCAAACCATTTCATTCGTCCAATCAGATATAGGATTTATTTTTACAATATTATTATGAGAAGAATCTATTTCTATTTTTTTAATATTGGAACGAGTTGATGCTTGTTCCCTACGCAATCCGGTTATCCACGCATCAAATTTTTCTAAAGCCCGACTAAGCGGCTTGACCTTTCTTATCTCACAACACAATTTACGATTTTCTATACTTTTGTACATAAGATTGAATCCCTTTTCTGTAACCATATCTTCAACTTCCTGAAAATTCGGAAAGTAGACGTCAATAGTTCTAGAATATCTATCTTTGATCTCATCCATTAAGGTATAAGTTTCTTGATTCAATCTTCCAGTATCTAGTGTAAAAATATGAATATTATTATTTTTGTCAAGTTTGGATATTATGTCTATTAAAACTACGTCCTCTGCTCCAAAACTGGATGCCAAACCAATTTTTGGGAATGTGTTTAAAGCCCATTTTAAAATTTCTGGACCAGATTTATTTTCAATAGATAAAGACAATTCATCAAAATTTTGTAAAATCTCCGAAGACGAATCCTTCGAAATACCATTGTTCATACATGTCATAATTTCGCTTCTGATATTAATTTGTATAAGATTTTATTTTCAGCTTTCATTTAAATGACTCCAAAAGTTAATTGCAATTCATATATTTTTTTAATAATATTATTAAAAGATAATAAATCATTATAAAGATAGTTTTATTAATATAGTATTTGTTATTAATATAAAATATTAAAGTAAATCTATCGAGTGATAAAAGTGGAACAAGATTTTTGGAATTTGACTAACGGATTCAAACAAATAGGGTTTGAACCTTTAAAGTTTATTGGCAATCTCAATCAAATTAACTCTGAATTGTTTTTTTCACAATATGATTTTAAAAAGACAAATATCAAAATCATTCCAAAATGGTATGATTATTTCCATAAAAATGAGGGAAAAAATGTCGAAGTAACCAGAAGGATATATTCAGACCTAATTAACCCAAAATCACATATTGAAATAGAGATCAGAAAAGCTTGTGCAATTTTTAATATCAATGAAAACGTAATTGATCGGAATCAAGATGAAAATATCAATATTATTCAAAACTTCCTGAATGATTTTACCACAAAATGTACCATAAACAAAATTATCACTAATAAATCAAATGAAGATAATCAATTCGTTTTAATTGATTTTATAAAATCACAGAGAGGTACTAAAGTTGGTTATAATTGTATAGATAACTTTGTACTTAATATAACGGATATTCGGAAGGCACCTGATTCTAAAATCCATTGTGCTATTAATTTCACAGGTGCCTTGGAAAATTTATTTTTACTTGGATGTACATCAGAATACAAATTATTTCCAGTCTATGATGCACCAAATGAAGATATTTTAGATGTTATGAGAAAAAATTTCGATGATTTTGCTGTAAAGTACAACTTGGTAGTAGAAGATTTTAGCTCTTTAAAAAGAGGCAAGTGGTTTTATGGCTCAACTGCAACTGCTAAAACCGATAATGAATTACCATTGAAATATGAAGAATTAACTGAAGATATGGAAATTATTTTAACAGATAAATTTGGGACACTCTTACCAACACATTTATTTTATTTTTCTCAAATAGAGAATCAAAATATATCAATTTTAGAAAAGCATGGAATAAGATATAATGATTTATGTAATTTGAATGATAAAACATTTGAAGAAATGAGTGAACCAAAATTTTCATTAGGAAAAATCATTTCAAAATATTGTCCAAAATTTGGTAACCAGTTTTCAGAAATGTCAAATATATATGCTGTATTCCCTGTCCGCGAATCTGGGATATATGCTTTAAAAGAATTGACTGAATATACAAATTCTGAAATTATCGTCACTAAAATTCCCATAAAATATGAAGAGCTAAGAAAATTTGCAATTAAAGAGTTTATTGTGGAAAATGCTACATCGTCAATAAGTGGATGTCATATTATAATTGCTCATAAAAATATTACAAATCTTATACTAGATGACTTGAAAAAAATGAACCTAGAACCACAAATAATAGGAAAAATTGGGAAAAAAGGAGAACCTAAAATTACATTTGTTAATGACAATATAAACAACTATGTTCTATCAAAAAATAAATTAAGAATTCGTAAAGATAAAGATAATTATAAATAATGTGACTTTATTCCGGATTTATTTCTATAAATATCTCCAAAATCAGTCATCATTTTGAGTTCAAAGTTGTTAAAAACAGTTCCATCAGTACAGACTAATTTATCATTGATGCAACAACTTGCACAAATTCCCACCCCACATTTCATATATCTTTCAAGACTAGCCTGTAGAGGAATCCTATAAGAAATAGAAATATCATAAACCTTTTTCATCATTAATTCTGGTCCACATGTATAGGCCATATCAAATTTTCCCTTCTCAAGAATCTTTAATAATGCATCTGTGGGATAACCTTTAATTCCTAGACTTCCGTCCTCTGTAGTTACTATCAATTTGTATACTGTATCTTTTAGGATTTTTTTTGCGGTATTATAAAAAAGTACTTCATGTTTTGCTCTTGCACCAATAATTATAGTACAAGAGATTTGCATTTTATTTAGTATTGCTGCTAGGCGCATGAGTGGAACAAGTCCAGTACCACCTCCAATAAGGATTACATTTTTTTGTTTCTTTGAAACTTTAAAATAATTTCCATATGGCCCTCTTATTCCAATTACATCACTTTTTGTCTTTTGAAATAAAGCAGTCGAACCGATCCCGTATTTTTTTACAGTTATGGCTGCATAGCCAATTTTATTGGATACCATAACGCTCATTGGTAGTTCCTCTATTCCAGGAATCCAAACCATCAAAAATTGTCCTGGTTTTGCGTTAAATGACAGATTATCTTTAAATATCAGAGTTTTTACATTGGGGGTTTCAAGAATATCTTCGTATATAGAAACGACCCTAGTTGTTTCAATATTTGTGTGCATTGGCAATAATCTCCGTGATATTTTTCAAATTTTTCTTTTTAATATAATCCATCAATCCTTTTTTTATTTCTTTGAAAACAGACATTCCATAATACCCAATTGAACTACCAACTTGAACAGCAGAAGCTCCAGCAAGCATATATTCTATCACATCCTCCCAACTAAATATTCCTCCGCACCCAATCACTGGGATATCCAAGTTCTTTGAAATTTCATATACACTTCTAATCCCAATTGGTTTAATAGATTTTCCAGAGAGTCCGCCGAATTTATTACTAAGAATAGGCCTTTCAGTTTGGATATCAATTTTCATGGCTCTGATTGTATTAATTGCAGTTATTGCATTTGCTCCTGCATCTTTTGCAATTTCAGCGATTTTCAGTATATTTGTATTTCCTATTCCTATCTTTATAATAACCGGTTTTGTAGTCACAGTCTTTATCTTTTTAATAATCCTGTATACTAACTCAATATCATCTCCTACCTCCATTCCCATTTTTGCTACATGAGGACATGAGAGGTTTATTTCATATCCCAAAACATGGAGTTTATCAAATTTTTTTATTAATTCTGGAAATTCGTTCTCATCAGATCCCACTAAACTAATTATTAGTGGAACATCATTATTTTTTATTTCAGTTGAGAAAGAATCAGATCCAGGATTAGATAATCCCACTGCATTTAAAAAATTAAAATTTTCGAGAGGAACAATTGTAGGTCCACGATATCCCTCCATAGGGGTAAGACTTATCGATTTGCTGACTATGGCGCCTACTTCAAACTCATGATAGAGTCTTGTAAATATTTCTTGTGATATTCCTAGAAAACCAGATGCCAAAATAAGCGGATTATCAAGATATATTCCCGCCAGATCAACGGCAAGCACGTCTTTTGTAGATTTTTTCAAGTAATAAAGGGATTTAATTTAGTAAATATTAGTTGTTCGATCACGTATTTTATATCCTGATTTGTTGCACAATTATGATTCGTCATAACTTGTAATTGAAAACTGTTTAGAGTCAAAGTTCATGATAGCTAGTGGGAAATAAAATTTTGTTCTATTTTACATATTTTCATAATAATCAAGTCCTCATGTTCAGTAAGTGACAAGAAAAAATATGAATTTGATGTTATTATTACACTGAAAATTCCGAAAGTTTTTATGATTTCTTAACCATTATATATTGTAATTTGAGATTTATTATAAAATAACCAATGTCGAGATTTATTGATCCTCATATTCATATGTATTCTAGAACAACAGATGATTATGAAGCCATGTCAAAAGCTGGAATCGAAGTAGTTATTCAGCCATCTTTTTGGTTAGGAAGTCCTCGAACGTCAGTAGGTTCATTTATTGATTATTGGGAACATATGATCTCTTTTGAATCTACAAGAGCAAAGGAATATGGAATAGAACATTTTGTGTGTATATCTGTCAATCCAAAAGAAGCGATATTGAGACCTCTTGCGACTGACGCAATAAAGTCGATGATGAGTTTTTTGGATAGAGATAGAGTAGTGGCAATTGGTGAAATAGGATATAATTTAATTAATGAATTAGAAGAAGAAATTTTTATTCAACATATGGAGATTGCCTTTGAAAAAGATATGTTAATGATGATTCATCTGCCACATGAAAATAAAAAAATAGGAATAGAAAAAATAGAAAATATACTCGAGTCAGAAATTGGAAGGAATTACAATCGGAATAAAATTTTAATTGATCACAACACAGAAGAAACTATCAAAAAAACCTTGGACTTAGGTTTATGGGCAGGATTATCAGTATATCCTAATACAAAACTAACCCCGCAACGAGCCATAAACATCATCAATGATAATGGATCAGATAAGATAATGATAAATAGCGCCGCAGATTGGGGAATCTCAGATCCTTTAAGTGTCCCACTTGTAGCACGTGAAATGAGGATCAAAGATATTACAAGAAATGAAATAGAAAAAGTTACCTTTTTTAATGCGTATGAATTTTATAAACAATCACCGAAATTTACTTGGAAACCATAGCGGGTTGTTTATAGATGAAATTAGCATTTAGTACTAATGCATTTAAGAATTATCAATTAGAAAAATCAATTGAAATAATAGGAAATCTTGGATATGAAGGTGTGGAATTGCTTTGTGATATCCCACATGCATATCCTAAAAACATGAGTGAAAAATCAATTGCCAATATAAAATTTTTAATAGAAAGATTAGGAATGGAAATATCAAATCTTAACGCCTTTACGCTCTATGCAATTTCGGATGTGTATCACCCATCATGGATAGAATATGATGAAAAGTTAAGAGATATCAGGATGGAGCACACAATAGAATGTATAAAAATGGCAAAAAAACTTGGTGCAAAAAACATTTCTACAGAACCAGGGGGTCCTTTTTATAAAAATAATAGCATACCTTCAATTGGAGAAATAAAGAATCTAAAGCAAATATTTTACAAAGGAATTGAGAAGGTACTGCCATTTGCAGAAAAGGAAAAAATAAAAATTTTAATAGAGCCGGAGCCAAGTTTGTTGTTGGAAAATTCTAGGGATTTTCTAGAATTCATTAAGATGTGTGGTCCTTCTGATTACTTGAAATTAAATTTTGATATAGGGCATTTTTATTGTGTAGAAGATCTGAATGTAGCTATATACAAATTGGCAGAATATATTGAACATTTTCATCTTGAAGATATAGGAAAGGACCGAGTACATAAACATCTAGTTCCAGGAACTGGGGCTATAAATTTTAAGTCTGTATTTAAAGCTATCAATGAAATTGGGTATAAAGATTTTGTTACTGTAGAACTGTATCCATATCAGGATCATCCCGAGGAAGTTGCAGAAGAATCTTTAAATTTTATTAAAAAAATTTTATTCACATTATGACTTTCCGGTATTATAATATTAAATATTACATTATATTTTTATCCCAAAACTCTAATAATGGGAACAAAAATATGGTATGTATGATCTCAGGTATTAAATCAATAAAATATCTAAGATATAAAAATTTTGAAGATTTATTTAAAATTATATTAGCACATTCACAATCTGCGTTGGGTTTAAGCCCCCTTGTTTACCAGATAATGTCTAATAATATGAAGATTCTTTTTATCCATAATGGAACTCTAGGTAACGGTATAGTCCATTTTGTCTTTTGTGATGATGAATTGACTGGGAGATTCGTAGAGCTAAACAAAATGACGGGAAAATTCAAATTTGTAGACGAAATAGGAAATGATACAAAAGCAATTTATGTACCAATTTTAAAATTAGAATTCACTACTTTCAAATTTCCCATGCAATGATTAATAGGATTAATTTTAAAATACAATAAATTGTGCCAACATATAATGACACATATCATTTATATTTTTACCGAAGTTCTATGAGTTATTCTGATTTAATAACTGAATTAAAAAATTATAGGAAATACAATTTAACAGATGAAGAAAAATCTTTTTTATACAAAATAATTACAGGACATGAAAGAACACTCAATATAAAATCATACTTAAGAATAAAAAATCAGGAAGTAGTTTCTGGAAACATCAATGATAAAGCTCAGAACCTCGAAAAGTACGAACTGATTGAAAGCACAAAAGGAAAGTTTCTAACAAAAAGTTCTAGTTATAAAATAACCATACATGGTATTTTCTACATATTGACAAATATTATAAATTATCCTCCTCAATTTTTATCCAGGTATAATGATACCATAATTTTGCAATTATTATTATTTCAATATTTTGAAACAAGTACGATAAACTCGGTTACATCAGAATTTTATTCGATAATCACAAATTATTTAAAACAGTGTACTAATTTACTTGAGAATTTACTTGAGGAATTACAGAATCAAGATAATATCGAAAATAATAAAGACAAAGAAATAGTTAAGAAAATTGAAAGAGAGTTATCATATTATATCAAAGATTTAGTTTTCAAGATTATTCTAACATACAGGGATTCTAATCTCTTAGAATTTGATAAAAATATGACAGACGAGGCGAAGGTGGCCATTTACGAAATGGAAAATAAGATGAAATCAGCACTTTCCAAAGACAGTAAGTTTATCAGGATATCTGAAATTGTCAATAAAGAGTATATTGAAGGATTTAATGAAATTATGGATAACAACAAAAATAACGGATCACTTTGAAAAAATGCTTTGAATTTAATTAAAAAAGTAATGATTTATTGAGATTTCGATATGAAAATAGAAAAGTGACTAACAATGTTGAAAATAAAAGTATTCCGGTTGATAAATGAGTTGCTACTAAGATGGCATGTAACTGTGAGTTGACTACCACCATTCCCATCAAAATCTGGATGATTACTAAAATGGATGCAAGTATCGCGGGTTTTTTCACATTATCGACATTTTTAATCGAATAAAAAGTGGTAACAAATATTAGTATACCAGTAATTATAACAAGAGTCCTATGAATATGTTCAAAGAAATATTCTGGAGTGGGTAAGTTGAAACCATTTGGACATAGAGGCCAATCAGGACATGACAAACCTTGATGAGATGCAGTTATATAAACCCCAATTAACATTACTGCAAATAACATAGATAATGAAAAAAATGATAATAAAACCATTGGTTTAAATCTTGAAATCTCGTTACTCATTTGGATTGTAGATAAAATAAGATTATTATTAATCTTAGGTTTTCGTATGATTATAAAAAATTTAAATTATTTAGTATAGCCTATTTCTAGTTGGAAGATTCCATCCATAACTCATAGAAATAAACCTAAAACCAACAATAATTGCTATTCCTATGATACTTGATATATGGTAGTCAATTCTAAAATATAATAGTATAAAAAAGATAGTAATTCCTATAAATGAGGAAGTAATATATAGTTCTTTTAAAAAAATTAAAGGAGTTTCTCTCACCAAAATATCTCTAAGAATTCCTCCGCCAACTGCTGAGATGATGCCAGATAATGTCATGATAAGAAAGTTAAATCCAAATAAATGATACGCAATACCAGATCCTATTATGCTAAAAACTCCTAGTCCGAGTGTATCTAGTTTTATGAACAGATTTTTATATTTCAATAAAGGATACACATAAAATGTCAATATTCCTGTTAATATGGTGAGAATTATATAGAGAGGATCCAAAAAAGCATATGGTGGAATTTTTCCTATTAATATATCACGCATCACTCCACCAAAAAAGCCTGTTATGCTTGATAATATAATAACACCAAGAAGATCGTATTTATGTTCTATTGCTTTAAACGCACCGGTAATTGCAAAGATAACAGTACCAATAAGATCCAGAATATGAATAAAAAATGGTAATGAAAAAACGAAATCAGACAAAATAATATAAAATATAAAAAGTATTATTAATATGTATTTATCTTAATGACAAATATCAAAATATCGTATGATTATAGAATTTAATTAAAATATTAGAATAGCAAGTCATTGTATAATAGTTTGACTTTGTTCCCTCATAAATTGGGTTAAATAGTAAGGTCCTCCAGATCCTTTTCCTGTTGTACCGGAATCTTTCCAACCACCAAAGGATTGACAACCTACCATTGCACCAGTTGTAGAACTTTGTGGTCTGTTTACGTAAACAACTCCTGATTCAATATTTGTTAAGAATTCATTTATTTCAGATTTATTTTTGCTATAAAGACCTGCTGTAAGTCCATATTCTGATGAGTTACATTTTTTAATTGCATCAGATAATTTTTCATAACTAAATATACACAAGATTGGTAAGAATAATTCTTGTTGAAAAAGAATATGATTAGAATCTGTATCATTGACTTCAATAATAGTTGGTTCGACATAGTAGCCATATTTTAAATCATTTTCTTTTTTTGTGGATCCGCCAGTTAATACTTTGCCATATTTGTTTACAGATCTAATGTATCTTATATATCTTGAATGAGCTTCGGAATTTATTATTGGTCCAAGATAGTTTTCTGAATATAATGGATTTCCTATCGTTATATTTTTTGTTTTTTCAACTAATTTTTTAATAAATTTTTCTTTAATATTATTTTGTAAATATATTCTGGAACATGCACTACATTTTTGTCCAGAATAAGAAAATGCAGCTTGTACTACCCCAGTGACAGCAGAGTCAATATTTGCATTCTCTGTCACTATCGTAGGATTTTTGCCACCAAGCTCAGCTATTAATGGTCTTGATTTGATCATTGCAGACTCCCTCATCAATTTATGACCAATTTCTTTAGAGCCGGTAAAGGCTATCCCTGAAATTTTAGGATTTTGAATCATGGTTTTCCCTATTTCTTTACTATTTCCAGTGATATAGTTTGCTACTCCACTAGGTAATCCATTTTCAATCATAATTTCTATTATTTTATAAGCAACAATTGGTGTAAGACTTGATGGTTTAACCACTATGGTATTACCTGTTATCAAAGCTCCTACACTCATACCTACCAAAATAGCAACTGGAAAATTAAACGGAGAGATAATTCCCCACACACCGTAGGGTTTCATAACAACTTTATTATGTTCTTTTTTATCAACACTATTTGTATTTTTTATAAATCCGTTATTTTGTTCTATTTGATTACAGTAATAAAGAATGAAATCTATTCCCTCGTCAACGTCTGCCATAGCTTCAATTCGATTTTTTCCATTTTCGTATGTTATCCATGCAGATAATTCGAATTTTTTTGATCGCATTCCATCTGCAACTTTGGTTAAAATTTTCACTCTTCTTTTATAATCCACATTACTCCAACTTTTATATGCCTCATATGCACAATTAATTGCCTCCAAAGAATGTCTTAAAGTACAATTTTGTACCTTTCCTAAAGATATTCGTCTGTCAATAGGTGAAACTACTTCAGAAACATTATCAGTAGTAATTTTTTTATTATCAATTATTAATGGATATATTTGTCCAAATTGAGAAGAAATCATCTTTGTGGCATTATCATATTTTTGATTAAATGATTTTCCCTTATCGTTTTTAATATATTTAAAAAATGTTAGTTCATTAGAAAATGGCATATAAGATATAAACCAGATTCACTCTTAAAAATATTTGTAAAAATTGAAAATTTCCGCATATTCTACACAATAAAAATTATACTTTATGTATAAATTTAAGAAAAATAATCATGAAAATATATAATTAATAATTTTTAAATGTAATTACCATATTATTATAATCTAATTATGGAAAAGGTTTCAAGAAAAAGATCAAATGAAATAATTAAAGATTTTAAGAGGATGGTTTACGACTCGACTTTCTGCTATAATTTGGTAATAAAGAATGGTAAAGGTTGCTTAATTACTGATATTGACGATAAGAAGTATATTGATTTTACATCCAATATTGCATCTTCACCATTGGGATATGGACATACTGAGATCATGAAAATATTAAAAAGATATTCAAATAATGGAATTAACAAAATAGCAGGTCAAGATTTCTACTGTGAGGAACATATACAAATTGCCAAAAGACTTTTATCAACTTTTCCCCGAGGTTTTAAAATATTTCTAGTAAACTCCGGTGCAGAAGCAGTAGAAAATTCACTAAAACTTGCCTACAAGAAAAAAGGTGCGTTGCCCGGATTATCGTTTGAGAATAGTTTTCATGGGAGAACTCTAGGTGCATTAAGTGTCACATCAAGTAAAGAAGTACAAAAGAACAATTTTCCTGAATTTCCTATTAAAAGATTGAAATTTTGTATGGAAAATAATGACCCAGAAATAGACAGAATTGAAAAGATGATAAAAAATAATAAAATTGCATTTATTATTACCGAAATAATTCAAGGAGAAGGCGGGGTTTTTATTGCAAGTGATAGATTTATTAAAGAAATTTTCAAGATCGCAAAAAACTATGATGTACCATTAATTTGTGATGAAGTACAAACCGGTTTGGGTAGAACAGGTAAGTGGTGGGCATATCAACACTATAATGTATTACCCGATATGATAACAACGGCTAAGGGTTTACAGGTAGGAGCCGTAGCTTTCGAAAGTAAATTTGATCCTTTGGAGAAAGGAGTACTGTCCAGTACGTGGGGAGGAGGAGACAGAATTGATATGGCGATAGGAGCTAAAATAATTGAAGTAATACAAAAAGATGGTTTGTTAGAGAATTCTTCTAAAATGGGGAATAAAATAATTAGACAATTAATGGAATTTGTTGACCAAGAAATTATTCAAGATGTAAGAGGAATGGGTTTGATGATAGGCATAGAATGCACAAGAAAGGATCATAGGGACACGATAATTAGGAATTTATTTAAAAAAGGTCTACTAGTTTTACCTGCAGGATTAAAAACAATTAGAATACTTCCACCGTTAGTAATAAATGAAGAAATAATTTCTGAAGGTTTGGCAATATTCTATCAGGTTGTAAAAAAATTAAAGAAATAAGTTAATTCCTACTAGAACATTTTAGTAAGAGGAATATTCATCACCTAAAATCTGAGATGCAATCTTTAAATCCATGACCTCGTTTGTTCCTTCATAGATTGTTGTTGCACGAGTATCTAGGAAATGTTTAGCAACTCTTGATGTTTTTTTGTATCCAAGAGAACCAAAAATTTGAACTGAACGATTTGCTGAATCAAATGCAGCATTAGTTGCATAGTATTTTGCTATAGCAGCCAACCTATCTGCTTCTTGTCTTAACCTTTGATAAATCTCATTATTCCGATTCAATTTTGAAATCCATTTTTTATTATTTGGTTTAAATTCCTCAAGATAGTCATGTAATTTCTGTCTTGCATGACCTGCTCTGTAAACCAACCATTTTGATGATTCTAGTGAAATTGCAATTTTTGAAATATGACTTTGAATTAATTGTTTTTTTGCAAGAACAGAACCATGTTGTTTCCTTGATTTACTATACGCCACTACTTCATTCAGACAATCTTGCATTACCCCAATGGAACCTGCAGCTACACTTAATCTTCCGTCAATTAATGCACTGTAGGCTATATTTAATCCCTGTCCTAGTTCTCCTAGAAGATTTTTTTTTGGAACAATACAATTATTAAAAATAATCTCTGCATTTTTAACTGTAAGCAATCCGATTTTGTTCTTCATTTCAATAGCATCGATATTTTTAGAATCCATTTCAACAATAAATGCCGAAATTTTATTTGTTCCCTTTTCTCTAGCATATGTTGTTACTACTTTTGCAATGGTACCATTTCCAATCCAATGTTTTTTTCCATGCAGGGTAAAATGAGTGCCAAGGTCCTCATATTCTGTGACTAAAGATGATGGGTCGCTTCCTGCTTCTGGTTCTGTCAGAGCAAATCCCATAATATAGTCACCATTTGTAGTATTTTTTAAATATTCATGATTTTGCTCATCGTTTCCCCAGTTTTGAAGTACAAGTTGTCCTATTGAGGTATGTGCTGAAAAAAATGTTCGCATGGAACTACCTTCCTCTCCAATACGTTCAATTGCTAAAAGATATGTGAGTATATCATAACCTAAACCACCATATTGTTTTGAAATGGGACATCCAAGCATTCCAATTTTATTAAATTCAGGTATAAGTTTTTCATTGAATTTTTCTAAAAGATAAGATTCTTCCTCAAATTTTCTTAATATTTTACATGAATTATCAACTTTGGAGAGGAAATCAATTTGAGATTTACTAACATCAAATTTCATTCGTGATAAATTCTTGAACTCTTTCATGAACATACAATGAATAATAAGTATAAAAATTTAAAATTACTAAAAAGCTGCGAACATATGTTATATATACCTAATTTACAAACAAGATAATTGATCATAAAATGGATGTCTTTAATACCAATATTTATCTTAAAATGTTTATAATAGCATCTATTTCAACGATATCTATCATATATTCAGATAACTATTATGTTTTCGCCCAACAATTAGGTGATGGCCACAACATGCCAACATCAAGTATTGGAGATAGACAAATAATGTTTAACTTTACTACTGAACCAACAGAATTAAAGGTCGGATCCCAGATATCTTTTGATTTTGCATTAAAAGATAGCAAAACTGGTGAAAATGTACCACATACTACATATCTAACAAGTATTCTAAACAATGAAACAAGACTTTTTACGGAAACGTTACATTCTCATGATGGCAGAATAAAAATACAGTTTGTACCATCTGAATTAGAATCATATAAAATTAACGCCAACTACGACATACTATCTGCTAGTTATGTTCCAGATTTTGGAAGTCCTATAAAAGTACAGGGAAATATATTCACGAAACCGGAAGATTACAAAGTAATAGTAGAAGTCACTGGAGTGGATTTTGATAATCTATTCTTGCCAGAACCACTAAAATATGAATTTCAAATCAAAGTAAATCCATAGCAATCAACAAATAATATTTGACCCAATGAAAAATTAATTGTTTGATAATTGCATCCTTATACAACTTGATTTTTTTTTACAGCACATAGTTAAATCTAATAATTAATAAATCAAAAACAAGTAAAGAAAATATGGTTATAAAAAATGTTACAACCATATTACTAATTTCTTTGCCCATAACAATTATTGTTGGGATATTATTTCCTTCTGTTGGGAAGGCATTATCAAATAATCTATTACTATTTCTAGCAATATTACTATTTTTAAATCTTTTAAAACTAAATTTTAGTGATCTTTTTAGTTTTTTTTCTAAACCAAAATTCTTATTGTTATTTACTTGTCTGAAGTTAATAATAATACCAATAGTGTTTTTGGAGGTTTTTAATTTATTTTATCCAAGTATGTCTTTAGCAGTTTTTTTATTGGCGGGCATTTCTACAGGATTGGGCGCACCTTTTGTGGCCAATATTACTGGATCCAAACTATCTATTGTAGTAGGAACTACAATAAGTAGTTCATTATTTGTACCAATAACTCTACCAACATTGACATATTTAATATTTCAAAAAAATTTTTCGATTCCTTACTTTGATATGGTCATGTTGTTATTTTTTGCACTAATATTACCATTAATATTCAGTTATTCAAGTCAAAAATATCTACCAAAATTTAAAACAAAATTGGAGAGATATTCATTACAATTATCAATTATTTTGATAATATTAATAAATTATACAGTTTTCTCTATGTATTCCGAGTTATTTAGATTAGATATAAATCAAGTAATTATTACGCTGGTTATTGCATCAACCCTTTTTATTATTTTTGGAATGATAGGATTTTATTTTATGAAAATGATAGGAGGACATTCCAAAGATGAACAATTTAGTGGATTTATAAGTATGGCTTATATTAATAATCTTGTTGTTATAGTTTTTACTACAAATTTCTTTGATTGGCAAATTGCCTCAATAGCTGCACTGTATAATTTACCTTACTATATAGGGATAATTGCATTAAAAGAAATAAGTGATAAAGTGCATAAAAAAACTTACAACATTAAAGAAAAGTAATAAGAATGAAAAAGAAACAGATAAAAAAAAGTGAATAGTAACACCAAACTTAGATGGACTGTTTAAAAATATTGATTTTAATTGTTTCAATAACTGTGATCGGTTCGGTATATGACGGGTTTTTTGTAAAAACTTTTGCGATAGATGAAGATACTAATTCAAGTACCGATAACAAATCACTTAATACATTATTTGAGTCAGTAAAGAATTCAATAGTACAGGTAACAAGGTCTATTCCCTCAAATGATCCGACCATTCCAATCAATGAGAACAAAACTGCATTAGGAACTGGATTTATATATGATAATTCTGGTCGCATTGTTACAAATAATCATGTAGTAGAAAAGGCAAAATTGGTTGACATCACATTTATGAACGGTAATAGATTTGTTGCAAATGTTACGGGTACTGACCCATATAGCGACCTTGCAGTTATTAAAATTATAGATAATACTACAGCATTACCAAAACCACTAGTTATTGGAAATTCTTCCAAACTTAAGGTCGGCGATCAGGTTATCGCTATTGGAAATCCATTTGGATTAGAGGGGTCTATGACTACAGGCATAGTAAGTCAAATTGGAAGACTATTATCAGAGGATGATAAAGGATTTTCTATACCAAATGCAATACAAATTGATGCACTCATAAATCCAGGAAATTCAGGTGGTCCATTGTTAAATATACATGGTGAAGTTGTGGGGGTCAATACGGCAGGTATTTTTCCTAGTGGAATCGGTTTATCAGTCCCATCCAATACAGTAACTAAGATTATTCCAGTCTTGATTAAGGAAGGTAACTATTCTCATCCCTGGCTAGGCATAACAGGAGGTACTTTATCAAATGATATAGTAAAAAGAGAGGATTTGGATAAGAACGTAAAAGGCATTATTGTAGACTCGGTAATAAAATCAAGCCCTGCCGATAAAGCCGGTATAAATGGAAGTATAATAAATCAGTATAGAGAAAAACATGGCGGAGATGTAATCACAGCTGCAGACGGCAAACCGATAATAAAAATAGAAGATTTAGTCTCGTATTTAGAAACTAGTAAATCAGTAAATGACAACATTACACTAACCATAATTAGAGACAAGATATCCGTCAATAAAACCATTCATCTAGAAGATAGAGTTTCCGCAAACAAAACAAAATAGATATCCAAGTAATAATGTTAGCATAGACTAACATTTATTTACAGGGTTAACAAATATAAATAAATCTAAAGAAGGTATGAAAATTTCATCAACAATTATCATTATAGTAATATTCAGTAGTACTTTGTTTTTTCATTTTATTATTTTAAACAAATCTAGTTTTGGACAAAATATCAACAATAATATCTATAATAGCCACATCCCCAGTTACAATATACCAAAAACCAATGGAGAATTACTAGACACTGCCTCTTCACTCATGCAGGAAAAGGACAGTGTTATTAACCCAGACAAATATCTGAGAGAATTTAACTATGGCAAAGTATCAGTTTTAAAAAACGGGACAACGATAAGAGAATTTACATTAATCGCATCAGATAATCTCATAAAAGAGATTTCTCCGGGAATATTTTTTAATGTATGGACATTCAATGGAACCATTCCTGGACCCACCCTCAGAGCAACTGAAAGTGATATAATAAAAATAAATTTTATTAATAATGGGTCAAAGTTTCATACATTTCATACCCATGGAATTCATAAAGCAGAGATGGATGGGGTATTTGAATTGATAGGTCCTGGTGGCAAGTTTACTTATAATTTCACAGCAGAGCCATACGGAGTGTTTCCTTATCATTGTCATGTCCAACCTTTAGAAGAACACTTAAACCATGGATTATACGGTGTCTTTATAATAGATCCAAAAAAGCCAAGAGAAAATGCGGATGAATTAGTAATGATGATGAATGGATATGACACAGATTTTGATCAGGAAAATAACTTTTACACAGTCAACGGAATTCCCTATTATTATATGCATCATCCCATACAAATCGAGAAAAACAAGCTAATAAGGATCTATTTAGTAAATATGTTAGAGTACGATCAGATAAATAATTTCCATTTACATGCGAATATGTTTAATTATTATAATAGTGGAACAAAAAAAATTTCTGATCTATATACAGATATAATAACAATGAGTCAGGGTGAAAGGGGAATTTTAGAATTTAATTACAAATATCCAGGAACATATATGTTTCATGCACATAAGACTGAATTTGCAGAAAAAGGATGGATGGGATTATTTCTAGTAAAAAACAATAATACAAATACAAACAAATCTACTAATTACTATAATTAAGTATGAGATGTGATGAATTTGAACAATAATCGATACAAATCTAAAGTCAGAAATATAGTATTAATCTTTATTCCAATAATCATTATGTTTCTAATGATATCATTATTATTTAGTCCCTTTGCACAACCTCTTTTTAATTTAGGGATTGTATTACCTAAAATAAATATCGAAAAAGTCGAATTTCATGAGAACGTAATTTTTGCCTTTGTAAGAAATATAGGTCAGAATACAATAAATATATCACAAGTAGACATAAATGATAGAATCCATCCTGCCATAATTGAACCAGATAAAAGCCTACAGAGATTTGAAGAATCAAAAATTGTAATTCCCTTTTCATGGAATAAAGGAGAACCATATGAGATTGGAATAACCACAGAAGATGGTACTAGGTTTAATAAAATTGTTGAGGCGGCAGTTGAAACTCCACAAATGGGTATATCACAAGTTGGTTTATATGCATTAATTGGAACATATGTTGGAGTAATTCCTATTTTTGCAGGATTGTTATGGTATCCTATCGTCAGAGGGCTTGATAAAAACAAATATAATTTTATTATGAGTATCACCTTAGGATTACTGTTTTTTTTGGCAATTGATGCTATGATTGAATCTAATGAATTAGCAGTAGAAAATTTTTCTGAACCAGCAAGAATCCAATTACTAATAATAATAACAACAGTAACTTCTGTTCTTGTTCTTATTTTTATATCCAATAAAATAATTAAAAAGAAAAATAATGATAATGATAATGACCGTGACTATAAGACACATGAATTAACTAAATCGACCGGATCAATTGAATTGGAATCTAAATACATAAATCCATTTTCATTATCGCTCATGATAGCTATAGGAATAGGATTACATAATTTTGGTGAGGGATTGATAATAGGTTCGTCTATACTGCTTGGAAAATTAGCATTTACCACATTTCTTATAATAGGATTTACTATTCACAATACAACAGAAGGATTGGCAATAGTCTCTCCCTTATCAAGGACTAAATCCAGAAATGTTAAAAAGCTCATTATTTATGGATTGATTGCCGGTATTCCAACAATAGGCGGTACATTTGTGGGTGGCTTTTCTTTTTCAAACCTAACTGCGATACTATTCCTAACGATAGGTGCTGCTGCAATATTTCAAGTAATATACCATCTTACATCAGATTTAATAAATAAAAACAAAGATGTACTTTCAAATGGTTACATAATTATAGGGTTTATTATTGGAGTTGTTTTAATGTATGTCACAGGGATATTCATATAGTATCAAATTGATAATGGCAGAAATAAGAATAAAAATGAAATATAGCATAAAAAGATAAATCAAGGAAGTAATATTCTTAATAATAATTTGGATATTACACGATTAGAATCCATTAAGAATGCAAATTCTTTCAAAAAAGCATACGATAGTACTGCACGAATGGAGGATTACCTAGAAGTAATATTTGAATTAGTGCAAAGTAAAGGTTATGCAACAACTGTAGATATTTCCAAATATTTGAATGTAAGGTCACCCAGTGTTACAAAAATGGTACAACGATTAAACGAAAATGGATTATTGGAATATGAAAAATATCGTGGTATTAAATTAACAGAGAGAGGAATAGAAATTGCAATAAGTACACGCAGAAAACATGAATTGTTGTCAGAATTTTTTCGATTAATCGGAGTAGATAAGGAAACAGCAGACAATGATGCAGAAGGCCTTGAGCATCATTTACATCCAGAGAGTATAAAGAAGCTTGAGAAATTTGTAAATTTTTTAAAGAAAAATCAGGAGTTATTTGATACCTAACAAAAACAAGATGAGACAATAATTGTTATAATAATATATAATTATTATTCGTTGAACTTTAAGAATAATCTAATCATTTTTGTCATCCTATTAATATATGGTACGATAATTTTCTAAACAATTACAAATGGATAGAGTTTAAAGTTTGATCGGATTGAATCTCTTGTCAATACTATGAAAATTTATAATTAGGAGATATTTTATATATACAAATATATCTCTATATGATGTTTTTTCATAATAAATCTATTTAGAGTCTGAAGGTCTTTTTTGGAAATGAAAAATACTACTTATGTTTCTATACGTTATTTTGTAAGAGTTTCAGAATCAGATATTTTTACTTGATAAGTATTGAAAATATTTTTCCATTCTTATTTCTTTTATTTGTTTGTATATATATTCTGCATTAGATTTTGTAATCGGATTTGAGATGATGGCATGATGAATGAGATCGTAAAGTAAATTTTCTTGGATTATCAAATCCATTATTTCATCTTCCAATTTTTTATGATCAAAATTTAAGTTCTTATTTTTCTTATCAATAGAATATTGTAAAACAGTATTGGCTGATTTGAGAATCTGTATAACAGTGCTTTCATCAATATTATTATTTAAATTTTCTGAAATAAAATCGATCATAAAAATACTATACTTTAGAATAATATCATTTTTTCCAATAGATAAATCGACGATGATGAAACTGTCACAGATAACAGCATCCCTTGTGAATTATTAACATGTTAGAAACAAAAACAATCCAAATAGGATACTTGATATACAAGCTGCTGATATGTATTTTAAAATACTTGAAAATTGCACCATATCTTTACTGAAAAGTAACCGTATCAAACAGTATGTATGATAGTAGATAGTGTTCAGAGAATAGCAAATTGGGTGGTATCTTATAATTTCTGCACGCCCTCTAAAATTTATTGTTTAATTATCTTGTAGAGAAAAGTTTTATTATTTTCGGTTGAAAGAACATATAAATTTCCATCTGGTCCAACTTCCATGTCGGTTATCCTAGCAAACCCACCGGCAAATATGACATTATTTAATTCATCATAATTATTTGCGATTTTGTCTGAGAGTAATCCTGATAATTTTAGATGAGTTCTCTCTTGATCGAGATCAAAATGATATATGCTTCCAGTATTGGCATCCGACACAAATATATCGTTTTTATAATCTTCCCCAAAATTTTCAGAAGTAAAAAATTTGATTGCTGTAGGTGCTACTGGTTTTAACCATACAAATTCAGGTTCCCTGTAAATCCCATTACCCGTAAAATTTACTAGTTTATTATAATCTTTAAATTCCATACCAATATCTTCCTGTTTAGGTGCCCAAAATCCTTGAACTTTTGCCCACCCACTATTGAATCCAGGTCTTACTAGATTGATTTCATCTCCGTAATTAGGACCGTTTTCAGTATCCCATAAATAATTAGTTATCGGGTCCCAGTCAATACCATAACTATTTCGTATGCCATATGCATAATAATATGCTAAAATTCCCAAATTACCTAAGATCCCCTTGTCAGAAACAGTTGTTCCATTTTGAGTTAAATATATAATACTACCTCTTCCATCTGGAAACTTGCCCAACGGATAATTCTGAGCTAGTGTTTCAAAAGCAGATCCTTTGAAAGTTCCATCAACATCACCAAAAGTTAAGTAAATATTGGCATCTGGACCTATATCCAAAATCCCACCATTGTGGCGTGGGCCTGGTAAAACTGGAAGGTCTAGTAGAAGTTTTGGTTCTATTAATTTATTATCAGATAAATGATATCTATATAACCTGTTACCAATAGGAGGAATGTTTTTATCCTCATCGTCTCCATCTTTATTGCTTTCAGTATAATAAATAAAGACATAAAGACCATTATGTGTTGGATTAGAAGATACTATTCCTAGTAATCCTCTGTTGCTTGATGTCCCGACATTAACGTCCAGTAAAGGTTTATCAATTAAAACATTATTAATAACTCTGAAAATTTTTCCCTGATCAATAGACAAAATCAAAAAATCATTTTGTTTCAGAAATTCCATGTTTGATGGTTTAAAATTTCCAGTGAAGATAAGATCTATTTTGAAAGATGGGTCTTTTGCGTAAGGCTCTGCCGATACTTGAATAAAATGTAAGTTTAAGATAAACGAGAAAATTATTAAAATACCTATTGATAAAAAATACAATTCTCTCAGAATTTATATAAAAATACATACATATAAAAGATAATAAAAAAGAAATTTAAACTAAACAACTTTTTGTTTTCTTTGATCAATTATTAAAGTCTAATGAGACAGTGATTTAAGATCATCTAAATTGATTGATTTTGAAATTTAAAAAATTTTAAAAGAAATCAACATCAATCGTAGTTTTGCAAAAAATTAGAGTTATTTTAATAATTTAGGACCGTCAAAAGGAGAATAAAAATCGCCGATAGACTTCTCAAATATTTAATTTTGTATTTAAAAAATTAGTGATGATGCCCACAACCGCATCCACCCATGCCACCTTCTCCATGACTTTGTCTTTCACTACATGATGGACATAATGCCACAACTGTTTCAGACATGAAATTTACACCGCATGATGTACATTTTATTTTTTGAATTCCTTCCATGTTTGATTAAATAAGCTTTCCTAATTAAAACTTAATTTTCTTAGGATATAGAAAAAATTATTAAAAGTCTATCTAGAGGATTTTGAAAAGTCTTAAATATGATTTAAAATAAAGTATAGGAAATCCTAAATTATTGTAGTACGTATATTACCTATGTCAGTTCTAAAATCTACAAATAATTCGAATGATATTCTAATTAAAAAGAGAGGTTCTGTAGTCATCTTTATCATGGGAATTTTAATAATTATAATTAGCATTACATTGAATTTTAATACTCTTTATAATAATAACATTCTATTATTATCAATAATAATTGGAATTTTATTAATTATTTTTTCATTCTTTTTTGTTATAAAACAATATGAAAGATCAATAATCTTAAGATTTGGAAAATTTCAAAGGCAAAATGGTCCCGGAATTAACTATAGAATTCCCTTTGTAGATAACGTTCTGGTAATCGATACACGCGAAAAGGTAAGAGAATTTAAAGCAGAAAGAATGTTAACCAAAGATAACGTTCCTGTCACAATTGATGCCATTTTAAGATATAAAATAATTGAAAACAATACAAAAGATGCAATTTTAAATGTCGAGAATTTTAATGAAATGATTCAACTAGTATCTCAAACAACATTAAGAAACAATATAGGTTCATCACTATTTCAAGATATATTATCTAGAAGAGAAGAAATTAATCAACATATTAAATTAATTATAGGAAATGAAGCTAAAAATTGGGGAATAGAGGTTACGGGTGTAGAAATTAGGCAGGTTATAATTCCACAAGAATTAGAATCTGCGATGTCCAAACAAGCACAGGCAGAAAGGGAAAAAAATGCCCGTATAACTTATGGAGAATCAGAAATTCTGGTTGCAAATAAATTTGATGAAGCTTCAAAGGTATATGCAAATAATCCGATTGCCTATGCCTTAAGACAATCAAATATGTTATTTGAATCCATCAAAGTTCAAGGAAATACTATTGTAATGGTACCCTCAGAAACTCTTAATTCAATGGGTTTTGGTAACCTGGCGATGACTGTAGCTTATTTAGAAAATACCAAAAAAGCCGCAAAGTCGATGGACCAAAATGAAGAAAAAAAAGAAAAATAACAAATTAAGATTTTGGTAAAAAGTATGAAATATTAAACAATACTGATTGGGACAATATTTACATGATTGTATCGGTATTGAAAAATAGGCCAGCCTTTTGAGAATACGATATATTTTCTCAATTGGTAACTTTTTCTAGTAGACTTTAAATGATACTTGTTTAATAATAATTTGAAACCTATGAAGCAAATTTCTACATATTTTATTATAACTATAGTTGCGTTAATTGTGTTTAATACTGAGTATTTTTATACAAAAGCATTTGAGGAAAACAGCAATATAAAAAATATTATAAAAATTGAAGATATTACACCATTTTATAATGCAACAAGCATACAATGTTTAAATTCCAAACAAATTAGTGATAATCCTTATGTGATAGAAGATAGATGTATAGAGAAGGCTTCAATACTAAACGTAGGAATGGTAATTAATAATGAAACTTTCATAAATACCATTATTAATAATAATACAGTTTTTGGACATGGTGTAGGAACAATAAGTTATGGAATTCATAAGATAGGATGGAAATCGTATGATGCTAAATCTTTAACTGATGGGCAAACTGGTTACAGAGGAATAATATACTTTAACTCAACAAACGATGAAGAATTCAAATTCTTGAGTAATTCTAAGGGGATTTACTTAAGTGACGAGAATACAATTAGAACAATATGGTTATGGAATTAATCTAAAACAGAATCTCAAATTTTTAGAATAAAATATTGAAATATTTAGATCTTTGGTTCACAAATCATTATGAAATATTTTGCATATCAATTCCAAAAAATATTACAGAATTATAAAAAATTACCAAGATAAACTAGAATATTTAGAGACCATGCATACTAAAATTCCAACAATCATGAATAAGAAATTTGAGGATACTTGAACAATAAAAGTTATCTTTTTTATTGAGAATACCAAGAAAATACATGTATTATTTATAGGGTAAAAATATTTGAGTCGTGAAAATTTGAAAAGACAAATATTCTAATTAAAAAAGAAAAATTGACTTTCATGTTAACGACTCAACTTCAAATATGAAATTATTAAATTCAAATTTTATAAACCAGTTTTTATAAAAAAGAACTATAGAATAAATATATAATATAAAACTAATACTACGGATATTAATCAAATTACAGCATGTATCTAAATAACAAACAAATGATAAACAATTTAAATCACATTATTCTAAATTGCAATAAATGTATAAATTTAACTAAAACTCGTAATAGAATTGTTTGTGGCTATGGAGATTTTAGTGGGAAGATATTATTTGTTGGAGAAGCTCCTGGAAGACTTGGAGCAGATATAACTGGAATTCCATTTACTAAAGATAAAAGTGGTAAATTATTACAAAAAATGTTAAGGTCAATCGGAATGAATCTAGATAACACCGAATCAGATGAACCAGAATTAAAAGATGTATATATAACCAATATTGTTAGATGTAATCCTCTAGGAAAGAAGAATACAAACAGGCCGCCAAATAACGAAGAAATATCAAACTGTAATTATTTTTTGGAAAAGGAAATCCAAATTCTTGACCCTTTATTGATCGTTCCGCTAGGAATTAAAGCATCGATATTAACAATCGGAAAAAGTTTTAATGGAAAAAAATTCGGACAGCTTTTACAAAAAAATGAGAGATATTTTTTTCCAATATGGCATCCAGGATATGTCATTAGGGGTGGAGGAAAAGAACGATTAACAATCCAAAAATATGAAAAATATTTTCAGGAGATTAAATCAATCTATTTGAAAATAAGGAAAAACAAATTATGTTAAAATATTAATTTAATATCTATTTTTTTTGAACATCTTTTTATCTGAGATTAAATGAGGATAAACATCAAGATTGGTATGAAATTCTTCTGCTATTTAAGATTTTGATAGCTGAGCAAAAGAAAGCATTTTGCAACTTTCATTATTTAGTATATATTTTACGGATATCCAAGTTATAAGATAGTATCCATTATTATCAGACTATTATGTATGTACATGATTTTTAATATAATTTCAATAAATGTATTTGATTAAATAAATTCTTTTAAACAACTTCATATTTAATATTTAATATTTGTAAATGATTTTATTTATTATAATATAATTGTTTAATTTTTATGTATATCATATTGGAAATAAATAATATTTATAATTTTATATATAGTTCCATAAAGATATTTTTATTAATTGAAAACAAAATTATTCTTTGATGATGAATCTAAAAGATTATTTGAAGAGTTTATTCTGAAACCTTCTCACAATATAAAATCGAGTATTACTGAATATTGAAAAGTTTGATATTGGACAGAGTTATGTTACTGCTAAAATTTTAAATAGATATCAAGATAAAGTAACAATTAATATTCAAGGAGGAAAACCAGGTATTGAATTGCAAGAAAGTCTTTTTAAAATCAATCATAGAGAAACCACCATACCAAATTATGCATATTTATCAACAACATTGTTAACAACAAATGAAATTTTTGTAAGAAAGTTACCAATAATTGGATTTAAAGATTGGTTGCTTATTTTTGAAGGCAAATTAGTTGAACTCTCAATCCGAGATTCATACGATGAACTAGAAATTACACTGGTTTAGATTCATATTGTTATTATAAGAGGATATTGTTAATTATCTACTTATTATAATCCAGTAAATAAGAAATTAATCTATCATGATATTTATAAAAATATATTTTGACATTTTTATGGTCTTTATAATATACAAGCAACAATACTGTACAAAATAGTTTAATATCATTATAATATATCATTTCATTATTTTTAAACTGCAAAAATAAAATTTTAATGAGATTAATTTTGTATTTGTATTTCTGTTCAAATCACGTCAATGAAATTAGTCTTCAGTTCTAATTCTTGAATATAAAAGAAAAATTCTTTATTGCATTAGATGTTGATATAAGATTATACTATCTATTAAACAGAATTTAGATTATTTTGTTCAAAAGATTCTAAACAAAATTTAAAGCATTCGGTAAAATTTTACAAAATTTGAAAGATTTTACAAGTCCCAAAATTTTTATAAAATACATAGAGAAAAGTTCATTAAATATAATTTGATTAATGCTGATGATGAAAACCTTTTTCCAACTGACTATTTTTATTATAATTATTTTAATTTCAAATTCTATTTATGATAAGTCGTTTAGTATAGGAAATTTTAATTATACTGGATTGACAAATGTTACAGATCTTGACATCTCTAAATTGACTTATGACATTAATTCCAATCCTTTCAATATTTCATATTCTGATTGGACAACGAAATGGTGGCAATGGGCGTATTCTGTTTCCTCGAATGCAAATCCATCATATGATGATACTGGAAAATATTGTAGTCAAAACCAAGACGGTCCCGTTTGGTATTTGACTTTGTCATATAAACACCCAGTTACGCGAATTTGCGATATCCCAGAAAATACTTCACTGCTCATAACTCTGTTAAATTCTGAATGCTCCTTTGCAGAATTCCCGTTACTGAAAACTGAAAACGAATTAAGAGAATGTGCAAGAAGTATGCAAGATATTGTAACAGGAGGAAATGCATCAATTAATGGTATAGATATACCAAATAAGCAAATTTACCAGGTGAAATCAGATTTATTTAATTTCACATTACCCATAAATAATATTCTAAATTTGCCATCACAAACAACTCAGGCAATTTCTGATGGGATTTGGGTTTTTTTAAAACCTTTGCTTATAGGTAATTATGAACTTAAATTTAAAGGAAACATCAAAATTATAGCAAACAATCATAGCAATGGAGATCTAAACAAATATGATGAATTTGCAGGACCTTTAGGTTGGAATTATACTACAACCTATCTTCTTTCTGTTAAGAATAATGTTATAAAATAAGTTCGGTTGTCAAGGAACTATATATTTAAATTTTAGGAATCTTGGTCATATTATAAGGTAAATTATGTTTTGCATGAACTAATTTGTGATAGAAAAATTACGAATTAGTAATATTTCCATGAAAAGTATTATTAAACTAATTTAAAAATTGAAAGAATATGATTGTTAATATAAAATTAATATAAATTATGATGCAAGTTAATCTTAATGTAGGAAAAGACGTATAACATATACTTCAACGGATTGTATACAATAGAACAACTTTTGCGATTATATGAAGATTAATCGTCATACAACCTAGCATGTTTAAAAACATAGAATAATAATTTTGTTAAAGTGATTGTTATTTATTCGTACAATACAGATATTTTTTGTACGCAGTTTATTGATTTAGAAAATTCCTTTCAATATATTACGTCTAGTATTTTGTTCAAATTTTTCAATAGCATATCTAAGAGTTATTCTTGGAATTTCTTTATAATTATCCTTTAGGAATTCTAGTTCTAAATTATAATCTTTTTTACCGATTTCTCTTAACATCCATCCTATTGCCTTGTGGATCAGATCTTCTCTGTCTCCCAACAGAATTTTTGAAATATTGATAGCATCATTGAAATCACAATTCTTTATAAAAGTTAATGTTGACACTATAGAGATTCTTCTTTTCCACATAATCTCTGAAGATGCAAGTTGATAAAGCAATTGTTTTTGATTCGCTGATTTATTGACCATATATGCTCCTAAAATCTTTGGAGCTGATAAATCAACTAGATCCCAACTATTAACACGCTCTAAATTACTTAAATAGAAATTAAAACATATTTTTTGATTTTCCGGACAACTATTAAATTTATCAATTAATATCAATAAGGAGAGAAATCTTTCCTCATGAATTTTGGATTTTAATAAAATTTCAAGGTCAGTAAAATCAAGATTTTTATGATTATGAGATATATCTCTTAATACAGGAACCATTATTCCTATAAAAATATCTTCTGCTCCATAAGCTCCAACATCTGTTTTGAAAAATTTTTGCATTATCTTTGCTTTATTTTGATCTGCTAGATTTTGGATTTCCTCTTTTAAAATGTTTAAGTTGGGTCCCAATTTTATTCACATTTTTAGATATTCTTTCAATGTTAATTATAATGCATGTGATATATCAATTCTTTTATTATATTTTCATAATTTTCTTTAACGATATTAAATTATTGTTAGATAAAACAATATGTGTTTTTATAAAATTTTTCAATATTAAATGACTGAGTTGTTTAACATGGTAACTTTTTTTTGAGATTAATCTATGGTATTATTTAGATCATTATAAAATAAATTACTAGATGATCCCAATTCATAAATTCCTATTTAATTCCACTTAGATTCAGCCGTCAAATTATTATTCGGATATGATAATTACTTTTTCATTTGTAACTTTCTTTAAATAAAATGCTAACAATAAAGAACATATAGAAATTATCATGGCAGTTAAAAATATTAAATCAAAAGAATAAGCAGATGGATAAAAATATAATTTATTCATAGCTAAATGAGATTGATTAAATTGCATGTATAATGCAGCAATTACAGGACCCATAGAACTTCCTAATATTCTTATTAAGACGCTCAATCCGGTTGATGTTCCGATGTAATTAGAAGGGGTAGACAGTATAATAATATTTGTTGCGCCTATTCCTGTAAACGATAGTCCTGTCGCAAACACTGCTAGTTCTGTTGAAAGGTAATATTCTTCAGAATGAGCAAATAACATAAATGAGAAACTAATGCTAGTTATTGCCGTTCCTAAAATTATAGGAGTAAATGATCCCATTCTTGATATTATAATGCCTGAGGCAGGTCCGAATAGTGCAAAAATTATTGCAAATGGTATTTGGATATTTCCCGTACTAATCGCATCGAGTCCAAAACCCAGAGGTTCAGGATTTCTCGCCAATATTGGTATAGATTGAAAAATCATGAAATGTGTAAACCCAATAAGAAATATTATTAAATTAGCAGAAAGTATAGTTTTATTAGTAAATAGTTTAAGGTTTATCAGTGGTTGGTCTGTTCTTCTTTCAATTATAATAAATAATATTAAAGATAACACAGATAGGATAAATAAAAGTATAATCATACTGTCTTTTTTAGAATCTGGGATGTTGTTTTCAAATAAAGTTAAAGATAATAGAAAACTACTAATTGATATTGAAAGGAATATGGCACCTTTTACATCAATCTTTGTAGATATAGTTTCAGAATTATCTTTAGAGATTTTGTGATTCAATTTCTTGTATTCGTCGATTTTTTTAATATCAATATATTTCCATACAAGTAGGATAAAAAAAATTGTTAGGGGTATCAAGGTAAGAAAAGTAAAATGCCATCCATAATTATGAACAACCAACCCCCCGATAGAGAAACCTACAGCTGCACCTGTAGCGAACATGGATGTAATAACTCCCTGACCTATAGATATTTTTTCTCTTGGAAAAACATCCCTAATTATGCTAAACGCAATTGGAAACATTGAGATGCCTATTCCCTGGATGGATCGGGCAATTAAAAAAGTTAGGATATCAGAAACAAAATATGCAATTATAGTACCAACTAAATATATGAATACTACAATCAATAAAATCTTTTTTTTACCGTAAATATCAGATAGACTCGCACAAATAGGAGTCATTACTGCACCTGAAATCAAATAGGCTGTAAGAATCCAAGAGGAAGTTCCAAAAGAAATATTAAAATCTGTTATAATATCTGGAATAGCAGGTATCAACATAGTTTCTGCATACATTACCATAATAGCTATTATACCAAGAAGAGACAAAATTTTCCAAGCGTATGGAGAAATCTTTGTGTCTATTTCTGTTACTTTGTTATTATTATCCTCTTTTTCCTTAATATTTTTCAAGATTTTATTCTCCTAATGATTCAAGAATTTGTTACCACAGTAATTTTTAATCAAAACAAATTTTTTTAGTGAAATAATGAATTTTACTTTTTGAAACGATAAATATATTATATTACACCAAAAAATTTTCATTTTGAGATCACCTTTTAAATTACAATATTAAAATTTTATCACTTTTCAGATTTAACTTTTTTAAAGGTTATTGGTAGATTTTCAACACCGTGGATTATTATACTGTCTATCGCCTTGAGTGGTTTTCCATGTTCTTCTAATTGAATATCCGTCATATAGTTTAGAATATTTCGTAACGCGACCTGAGTCTCCAATCTTGCTAGACTAGCGCCAATACATAGATGAATTCCTGCACCAAATGCAATATGAGGATTATGATAACGATTTAAATCAAACTTCTCAGGATTAGGAAAAACTGATCCATCATGATTAGCAGAACCTATCCATGTAAGTATTCTTTTCCCTTCAGGTATGAATAAGGTATGTTCTTCTTCTCCTATCGTTAAATCTTTATTGGTATATCTTACTAATGCCTGAACTGGAGATCTATAACGCAACGTTTCTTCTATTGCCAAAGGAATCAAGTTTGAAGGATTTTTTTTTAATTTAATAAATTCTGACGGATATTCAAAAAATGAAATAAACATATTTCCAATCAAATTTATTGTAGTTACATGACCTGCCAATAGAAGAAGACTGCAAAAACTAAGTATACTTTCTTTTGATAAAATAAATGATGATAATCTTTGTGACTCTTTTACTTCACCATTTAAATCAGAATAGCTGATAAGCTTACTGATTATATCATCTTGAGGAGTTTTAATTCGTAAATCTATAATTTCACTAAAATATGCGGTCATTTCTTCGCTAATTTGTAAGTTGAGTTTATTGATCTCGTCTGAACCTGCGTTTATTAAAAAAGAAGAGCTCAAAATCTGGTCAGCCCATTTCTTAAATTTTGGATGATCTTCAGATGGGACCCCCAATAACCTTGCTATAACAGATACAGGTAATGGAAATGCAAAGTCACGGATAAGATCCATCTTTCCATTGTCAATAACATTATTTAAAAGATCTTGTGTAATTGTTTCTATTTCTGGTTCCAATTTAGCAATATTTTTTGAGTTAAACACCATGGCAATTGAATCACGTAAATATTTGTGCCGTGGTGGATCGGTAGTAATTAAACTGGAGTCAAATATGGAGGAAATAGTCTTTTGACCAGTAATAGAGACATATCTTTTAAAGTCCGATGAAAAATCCTTAAAGTTAAATAAAACTTTGTTGACATCATGATACCTAAAAACAGCGTAAGCGTCAGTGATTTCATCATAAGTAATAGGATGTTCGTTTCGCATGTGTGTATAAAAATCAAAAGGAAATAATCGTTGTTCTACTGACGGAATAACATTCATTGTGTTTTATTTGTTTTTATTCTATTTATATCTATTCTAATAATAAGAATGCTAATGATTATATTTGAAATAGATAGAAGGTTTATATTTTCTTATACTATTCAATAAAATTTGATGAGTTATTGATCAAACAGTATAACTTTGATAATAGTATAGGTTACAAAGTGTATAAAACATCCCGGGTATTTCAAAAAGCATTTGATCTGGAATTACGTGATAAAGTTGGCCTTACTCTTAGTCAATGGCGGGTGATTAATATTCTAGTATATTTTAATGGCATAACACAAAAAGAGATTGCTGATAAATTGGAATTAGAAGCTCCATCGCTTATTCCTATGATAGACAAATTGCAAAGTTTGGATTTAGTTGAACGAAGGTCCGACCCAAAAGATCGAAGGATTAACAGAATATATCTTACAAAGAAATCTGAATCTCTTTACGAATCAATGCATGAATGTGGTCTTTCAATAATCAAATCAGCTACTAAGGGAATAGATCAGCAACAGTTAAACCTAATAATTAAATATTTAGACACAATAATAAATAACTTAATTAGCGGTTATAATTTGGAAAATTTTAATCAAGAACAAATTACAACTGCTACTAATATATATAAAAAATCAAAGAAAATTGGGCTCTAATTTAGCAGAAAATCTAAGCTGTGGATATCATATTTCTAGGTATGAGTATTACATTTGAGAGAAACATGACATTCACCATAATAATTGTTGTAATGTATTCTCTGTATGCATATTTTCCTAGCATTAGTAAACTCAATCCCAAATAATATAGATACAGAGAATACATTACTACGATAGTACTGTTCTATCTATGGTAAATCTTAACAATATATGTTAGAATAGAGCATTTACAGCATAGATCTTTCGTTAAGTTAACAGAGCCGTAGAGATTATAGATATTTACAATATTGGAAACACTATTTAATAGAAGATGAAATTAATAAACAAAAAATAATATTCCATTACTAATAATTTAAATTTCAATGAGAGTTTTATCTGAGAAACAGCAAAAGATTATTAGAGAAAAATTGATAATTTCAATTACAAATAGAGAAGACCTCGATATTCAAAGTCTTCAGCGTGCCGCAGTAATTCTTTACAGTGCCAATAAGAAAGGATTTTTACTTCCCGGTGTAGAATTACGAAAAATACTAAATGAGCAGAAAGACGAATCTGAAAAATTTTCAGAAAAGAGTAGTGAGATGCTAGAACTATTGGCAGATGCATATTATATCTTGGTTAATGGATTGCATAATAAAAACAACCGTAAATATGCAATATCAAAATCAGAATTAATATAAAAATATAATTATGGATAAATAACGTATAGTTTGGTAAAAAGTTAGACTTTAAATTTGGTAATAAAGATGATGATATGAAGTTTCGTGATGTATTTTTTTAACAATTAGAGAGATATCCAAAGATAGGTCTGCTAAATTAGCATCATATTCTTATAATTATCATTTATCGACAATACGTCTTTAGGTATGAATTAATTAACGGTGATTTCAAAAATGAAAGGTTTATTTTTACAGTATAGAAGGATTATAAGGCAAAGACATCTTGAAATTAAAAATTAAATATCAAATATCATTAATATGTGTACCAAAAATTATGCAAAAAAAGGTTATACATTCCGTATTTCCTCACTTATCAAAAAACTAGAACTATCTTGAAACATACAGTCCTTTTGAATTTTAGTTGGAGATTCACGGATCCTAAAAGCATGATAAAAATAAATTATTTAATGATGCAAGAAATTCAGATAGGTCAAAATATTTTTTTTGTCAAATGTCAATGAAGTTATGATATGTTATAACCTTTTGAAAATGCTTAATAATTGATGACTTATGTAGAAATTTATAAAATTTCTTTGGAATTAAAAAGATTTCTCTTAATTTTGAATTCTTTCTGACTCTTGGAACTTATTATAGTTAATGATCTTCTCTTCTAAGAATTTAGAAAATTACGTTATAAAGTATTGCTGAGCCCCTAGAAATGAACCTGTCCGATGTCAGATAGAATACGACCATGCATATAGAATGTTTTTACTAACTTTTAGGCTTCTTACATTGCTAGAAAATTATTGAATATTTTAATTATCCTAAATATTGAGGTAAAATAATTTTCAACACATCTCTTTTAGAATATATAATAGATAGATAGAGTATTAATAATTAAAATGCAAAATCTGCTTTAGATCTGTATTTTGCTCTGAATGATAAGATAAATAACGTCTTATTCAAGTAAGATTTTATTTACCTACTTAGTATTAAATTACTACTTAACTTAAATAGATTGTATAGTATAGTATAGTATGTCAAAAATAGGCAATCAAAAAATAAATGATGTAAAACAACAAAATGAATATACTTTAAACTCCAATAATTACTATATTAATAACAAAGCCATTCGTTCAGTCTCGCAAATAATAAAAAGTGAAGCAACTCATGATGGAGAAGGTGTAGCACTGAATAGGTCCTTTCCGAATACTTCCATCTCCGAGTTTGATCCATTCCTTCTACTAGACGAAATGGGACCGATGGAGATAAAACCAGGAAAACAAAAAGGATTTCCTAACCACCCACATAGAGGATTTGAAACTGTCACCTACTTACTAGAGGGAAGATTTGAACATAAAGATTCTCAAGGTCATGAAGGAACTATCAATGCAGGAGATGTTCAATGGATGACTGCTGGATCTGGAGTAATTCATTCCGAGATGCCCGAAAAAGAATTTAGTAAAAAAGGAGGGAGATTACATGGTTTTCAATTATGGATTAACCTTCCTAAGAATAATAAAATGATGAAACCTCGCTATCAGGAAATCCCTCAATCAAAAATTCCAGTTAGAATCGCCAAAGATGGTAATGTCATTGTCAAAATCATATCTGGTGAATCATTAGGTGCAAAAGCAGTAATTGATACAGTAACTCCTATTGTATACCTACATTTTAAGATAGAACCTAATACGAGTATTGTACAATCAATTCCAGACAAATATAATGCATTTGCTTACATAATAAAAGGTAAAGGATCATTTGGAAGAAGTAATAATAATAACAAAATTGAAAGAGGAAATTTGGTTATATTTAATAAAAATGGTAAGGAGGTATATATTGAGGCAGCTAAAGATTCAAAAGAATCATTTGAATTATTACTCATAGGAGGTATTCCTCTAAGAGAACCAATAGCAAGATACGGTCCATTTGTAATGAATACTCAACAAGAAATTTACCAGGCTATAGAAGATTATAGAAGTGGCAGACTAGGATAAAAAATTTTTCTTATTTTTGGTACAAGTTTTGGTTCTTAATGTAACGAAAGACAGCAGGAATGTCCTACTCTTATACATACATCAAAATATAAAGACGAATCTTAAATACGAACTTTCCACAAATTTGCAAAGAATTTGAATGTATAATATACAAATTTTTTGTATAACATTTGAATGCCTGCAAACAGGAATAGTTGTGTAAAATTTGAAGGCTGGATGCCCTGGTACAAGAAAATGGTGTGTAAAATCCGCACTCATACCTGAAGTTGTACCTTGAAAAAAAATACGCAACAAAACAATGTTTACTGAAAAATGCCTTGTACAGATACATGTTTCCTCACCAGAACGCCCGTATTCTACCGTATGTAGGAGATTCCAGAGAATCCAAACGGAAAGTCTAATTTCAGATAATTTTACCCACTGCATTATAAAAAAAATTAAAGTTTAACTTAAAAATAAAACCGTTTGTAGCTGACAATTTACTAGTTACTATTTCTCTTCTTCTTTCTCTCTTCTTTCTTTTTCTTTTTTTATATTTACTTGTAGTAGTGGATTTTATTTTTATTAACTATTAGCATTAGCAGTTAGAAAACAAATAGTCTGTTTGTTTCTGTATGGAGTATCTCTAATGTGCATGGTTCAATTGCAGTGAAACTAGCAATTGATTCTATCCATTCACTATACGTATCTCCTCAGAATACCGTCCAATTGCAGTGCAGAAAAACAGTCAGTTAAGACATACTAAAAATATTTCAAATTAGACAAATTTGTTAAAATCTATTATTGGTTAGAATATTTATAGTGGAGTGCTAATATCTATCCGTAGTTAGTACATCATTCTAGATGGTGGACCCATAAGCAAAGGTCTGGCTTAGAAACGTGCTAGTTACGGAAAAATTCCTTCAATTGCTAGGGTAATACGAATGCCATCCAGCATATTCAGACTTTACATGGTATGATATCTATATGCCTGCAATACACTGATTAAAACTCTATCTGCATTAAAATACGAGAAAGGCAGTTGATAAATTAAACTTTTGAATTAATCGAAGACAGAGTGAGTAAAAAGTTTTGATGATTTCTAACCTATAACAGTGGTAGAAAAATGCTTGTAAGCGGATATCTTTTATATATCAATATACAACATTCTCAAAAATAATAAATTCAGTCTTAAACTAGAAGATGAAAATACCATCTTAAATTAACAGTTAATATATCAAATTTTTTCTTATTGGTAAAATTATTAAAATTTGAGTTTTTAAAATTTTATTAAAACTGAATTTTTATCTGTTAAAATCACATAGAAAATTAGTGAATATAATAGGTTTAATCTTTATTACTTAGTAGTATAATATAACCTAATATAACTTGAAAGAGATAGATAGTCTATATTTAACTACCAAGTCGGAAGCTAAATCAGTGGAAGAAAAATGTAAAATATTGAATATCTGGGACATTTTAGGAAGAAGATGGACTTTACTAATATTAAAAAACTTAAGTTCTAAAAATGTAGTTAGATTTAATGAATTAAAAAAAAGCCTGAAGAATATTAGCAATACCGTTTTATCTGATCGGTTGTCCGAACTTGAAGAAGAAGGTCTTATCGTTAAAAAAATTTATCCAGAAATACCACCTAAAGTTGAATATAGATTAACGACAAAAGCCAAAGATTTGGAACCATTATTGCAAAGTCTCGATAGATGGTGTGAGAAATGGGAATTGACGAAATGAAAGTTTTTTATGGGATTTTGTTAAAAGTTTTGAGAACATCTTTAAATCGTTTGAATATTACAACACAATTATGACTATATCAGTATCCATTGATTCAATGGATATATAGTAGAATTGACCAATTTGCAAATAGATAATATGCGTTAATTATGAATTGGTTAAAAACTTTTTTAGTTATAGTTATTTATGTATCCAGAACAATTGGAAAATAAGTATTGGTTATCATACTATTCTCAGATTTTTTCTTTTGTCGAAATTGATTCTACTTTTTATAAAATACCTTCAAAGTTTATGGTAAGCAGTTGGAATAAAAGAACTCCAGAGGATTTCAAATTTACTGTGAAATTTCCCCGAATCTTAACACATGAATACAGTACAAAGACTGTATTAACAGACATTGAGAAAACGATTTCCATGTTTATGGAATCGATAAAACCATTGAAAAAGAAAATACTTGCATTTCTAATCCAGTTTCCTCCTTGGTTAAAAATAATGGAAGGAATTGATTATCTGAGAACTTTGAGAAGTTTTCTGGATGACTCATTCAGATATGCGGTAGAAGTTAGACATCCAAGTTGGTTCAACGATATGGCATACCATTTTCTCCGAAATAGAAATTTCTATCTTGTCTGGAGCCAGCAAGAACTACTGGCTACACCACCAGTAAAAACATCAGATTTTTTGTATTTGCGGTTGATAGGTGACAGGAGTATCCAAGAAAAAGATTTTGGTAAGATTGTCAAGGATAGACAAAGAGAAATTACAAATTGGTCAAATATCCTAAAAGACTTTGAAAAAAATGAACTGGAATTAAAGATGGCTATAATATCAGCAAACAATCATTACGCTGGTTTTGGTCCAATAACTGCAAATATGTTTGCTCAAGTAGCAAATATCAAAGGGGCTTTGAGGAATAATTTTCCAATCCTAGATTTTAAAAAGCCATCTTTGATAGAACAGTCTTTGGACTTGGATGATTATAGATGCAAGTATGGAAATAGTAAAAAAAGAAAAGCAAGGCAGACTTTTTTATCAGAATTTTTTAAATGACAATAAAAATTGTTTTGGATATCCTATATCCAATATTTACAACTTGGTTCAAAAAAATTTACACGGTTCTATATTATTTATACATACAAAAAGTAGTATGGATTTCAAAAACAAGACGATCTTTGCGATTTTGTCTTTTAGCATAGCTGCATTGATAATGACTGTATATGAAAGCAGTACAGTACAATCAGTATTTATTACTACTTTTGCAGAGGAAAATCAAACAGGAACAGAAAACGAAGCAGAAGTTAAAGCAGATATCAAAGAGCAAGAGAATAAATGTAAAAAAGATACAGAATGTGAGAATGAAAATAAGATAAACAATAGCTTAAACATACAAAATAAAGCAGAAAATGGAACAGGAACAGGACAGCTAACAGTAATCAAAAAAGTAACCTGTAATGTTATTGTTCCAGGTAGTAATGGCTTTACACCTACAGTTTTACAGGATCAGCCAAGTATAACAAATATTCAATATATTCCTGTAGGAGCACCAACCGGCTGTAATTCGGTACAAATTCAATCTCAAATTGAACCACAGGACTTTGAATTTACCGTAACTGGAAACAATGCAGACCCAAAAACATTCCCAGGTTCAAGTAGCGGAGTTGTAGTAACTTTAGGTACTGGTTCATATAAAGTACAAGAAACTGACAATGTTCCATCCACCATAGGCCCATTTACTGTAAACATTGAGACCATCCAAACTGGAGATTGTACGGGAACTATATCTGATGGAGATTCAAAAACATGCACATTTACTAACAATGTGCAATTAAGAGAATCAAATGGTGGTTGATAAGAACAGTATAACAGAAAAATAGAACATGTTAACACCAACGACTTTAGAGTCGCTACATGGTGGACAGAAAATCCTTTTTTATTTTTTTCAATCACTTAACTAAATAATTGGTTCAAATTAATTATTCTAATTTAAAAAAATATTATTTAATTAGAAATAATTTTTTTTGATGGTATAAAAACTATTAATTTGATGTACTTGTAGTATAATTCTCTTTATTCTTTTATTATCGTTTCCAAATTTTACTTATATAAATGCGTATACTTAATTAAGCAATGATCGTATTTGTCAATCTAGTTATATTCATAATAGTCATGACTCAAATTCAGAATGTAACCAAGTATTAACAATTATAATTTAGATCAAAGATATCATCTAAACATTTACACTATGAAAATACAATGTATACAATCTATAATAATATGGATTATGCCGATGCTAATACAATTGATTACTATTCAGAAAAAATTCAGCTTTGTTGATAGATATAATTCAAATACCGAGATAATAATTAAGTTCCGAAACTAGAACATGAGACCACTACAGGATTAAAGAACATATTAAAGTAACAGTACAGGAAATAATAGGTTAAATAAAAGTCCCAGCCTGTTAGTATAGGAGTGGAGCACAGGCTGGAAATGGAACAAGGTCCAATTCGGTTTGTCGTGATTGGTATAATATAATATGTAACTACTATAAAAATGATATTCTGTTAAAATAGGAACATAAATTTCCCAGCCTGTATGTTTTGGGTTAACACATACAGGCTGGATACATGAAGATGTAACGCATTGCCAGTTACAGTGAATATAATATATTGTGCAACATACTATAAAGTAGTAAGAAAATTAGATTGGATTACATTCCACAAGTTCCAGCCTGAATCAAGGCCCCTAAGATTCCAGACTGGAACTAGAATTAATGAGGTTGGTTTTGCTATCCTACCGGATAGTAGTAATATAGCAGACAACATTCCTTAAATAGAGATTTATAGTTCTATTAGATTTTTTGACTAAAACTGACTTTAATCTTTCTAATTCTTTAATAGTTTATAAACTGATATAAAGTAAAAATTAAATGATAATTCATTATCCTCAAAAAAAACACTGACACAACGAAAAAAGAGTTGATCTCAAAAAGGACTATGAGAAATATTCGCACTTATTAAAAAGTCAGAAAAGCAGTTTGAAGAATAATTATGTTGTGTGTTTAAGGTTGTATAAATCGTCTACTATAAGTTAGATTGTTGTTTCGCTCAAATTCTAGATTAAAGGTTCCAGCCTGTTATAAGATAGGAGGGGACAGGCTGGAATTGGATTGAACGAACCAATATTCGTTGATGATTGCAAATATTGGTATCGTAATAATCTCATGTATCATATAAAAAGGCTGGGGAACATTTTGCAGAAAAGAAAAAAGAAATTAGTTAAAGACTGTATATATCTGCTACCGCTGCTGTAGGCTAGATGGTTGTTGTTCTGTTCAAAAAAGTCAAGTAGTTTTATGACTATAGCGTTATAGGTATCCTGATCGCTGTTGGTACTGCAGAATGACGAGAATGTCTTTTTAGTCTTGTTATTGTTTTGCTATCGAGATAATGTTATGATTGTAGGCTTTACTGGCCATTGCAACATAATTTCTTTTTTTCATTTTCTAGACTAACTAAAGATGACGTGAAGTATTATGACCTGTAATATTTTGCACTACCTCAGTCAATTTCAAATGTTGAATGGACACAGTTAGCATTATGGAAGTACAGAAAGTTATGATGGGATGATTACCAAGCTTATAGATTTTTATGAGAAGAACAATGGTCCAAGATACCACTGAAATTGTGATAGAAAATAAAAAATATGGTTGGAATTGCAGAAAGTAAACACATTCCACAAATACCAGTAGAAATTCATTCGTTATTACAAGAATTTTTTAAATGGTATAACAAAAATAAAGACAAGATACATCCCATTGAATTAGCAGCGCTTGTTCATCTAAAATTTGTTACGATACATCCATTCTCAGATGGAAACGGAAGAATCTCTAAAATAATGATGAATTTTGTTTTGAATAAAAAAAGGATATCTGATGTTTAATATTCAATATGATAGTAGAAAAAGTTACTATAGTTCTTTAGAACATTCAAATGTTAAAAACAACGATAATTATTTTTTGAATTGGTTTATAAAAAACTATATCAAAAATAACGGAATGTATCTGAAATAATATAAATATCCATTTCGTATGGTTGACGGTCATTTATGCCTGCAATACAAGAACGAAATGTTTTAATTAATATCGACTAGTTCAAAATAGAAAAATGTTTTTGTTTTCTGATTGTTGAACTATTTCCATAAATATTTAAAAAATAAAATGGTTATCTTTTATAGTTTTTTCATGATCTTGCGAAAATGTTCAATGTTTTTACCTATTTCTGCATTCCATGATTCTTCAGTATATCCATGCTCTTTTATTCCGTGTTCTTTGGCATTATTTAGCAATTCTTCTTCAGTTTCTCCATACATGGTATGTGTGCAGATAGGGTCACCTGCATCCTTGCAATTAATCGAATATGTCATGTAAATTATAACGAATTTAAATTATTTAAACTAATCTTGAATGACTCTGCTAAATAACAGAAATTTCAATTTAGATATTAGAAACATCATATCAACAAAAATAACTTTTCTAACAATCATTATCTCATTCAAACTATAATTAATAAAATTCGTGTTTTTTTCGTGAGTATGAAATTATCAATATGATAAGAAGTTATCAGGACTATGTTCTTATTTAAAGAATGTTGAAACTTAAATATTTGTATTCAATAAAATTTGTTATGAGATCAAAGTTTTGAGAATTAAAACAATTATTCATATATTGGAGAATGGCCTTGCATACTTTTTCCCGTGATTTTTCTACCTTTATTGTTCATTTTTTCAGAATTTATTTTTTTATCGATTCTAGGATCTATTTTTTTAGTTGATTTTTCATCAAAAATATTTTTTGGTTCATAATTATCTTTGTTCAAATCGTTTATAATATTATCATTTATGAAAGTATAATTTTCATTATGTTTTTTATTATTTTAATTTCATATTTTTTCTTGTTCATTTTTTCTCCAATTCTTTTGTTTTATTTTTATCAATCAATGATACAATTATGTTAAAAATGAGTTGACACTGATCAATTAAATTAAATTATAATAAATACCAAACCAATCATTTCAAGGATTGATAAAATACAACAGTTTACGAAGGATTAATAATGTATATAAGTTTTTTTATAGTATTTTAGATCGTGTACTATCCCACCACATGTGTTACACCTCTTCTATCATATACCTGTCTTGGTGTCATGTAGTTTAATGACATATGTACTCTTTTGTTATTGTAGTATTTAATGAATTGTTCATGTTTTCTGAACCTTGGGCTTTCAACGTCGTATGTATGATGCCATCGCTCTATCTTACCTAACGTTGTTGGTTTACCTATCGCAC
>CAZHFI010000008.1:7145-49284 GCA_964531845.1 uncultured Nitrososphaeraceae archaeon | reverse complement strand
TTAATTTGGCAAATAGTCTTATTGTTTATAGGAGGTTAATTTTGGGATAGGCTCTTAATATATATATCATTTATCTCCATTTCTTGTATTTGGTGATAAAACAAAAAAACTATACAATTGAAACTCATATCCACAGTATTAACTTTTTTACTAATAATTATTTTTTTGTCGATTTTTGTTTATCTCATTTTTGCTTTTATACTCTTTAATTAGATCATCTGCGTCCATGTTCAACTCTAAGGCAATTTGGATAACGAAATGAAGGATGTCTATTAATTCTTCTCTAGCCAATTTCTCATTAAATTCATGGGGTTTTTTCCACCACTTCCAATTGGTCAATCTTTGTAATTCTACTGCCTCGTGAATAACGGCAACTGAAAGTACGGAAATCCTTTCCTGTTGGTTTTTTGGATATCCTGGCGAATTAATAAAATCAGCTAATTTTTTTTGCATTAGTATAATTTCTTCTAGCTTGTCCATATTTTCAATAAATAATACACTCTATTTTTTTTATTGGTTTATCACCGAATTTTATGAAAAATATATACTACGGAATTTAATCAAAAATAATATGGATTATTCAAATCAAGATATTTTAGTTTCTACTGAATGGGTAGCAGAACACCTGACCGATGAAAAAACGAGAATTATTGAAGTGGATTATGATCCAAAACCTAATTATTTTCTGGGTCACATACCCGGTTCTGTGCTTATTGATTGGAAAAAAGACATAAACCATCAATTAACTAGAAATATTATTGACAATGACACCTGTAATGAACTCTTACAGAAAGCAGGAGTAAATGATGATACTATTGTCGTGTTATACGGTGATTTCAATAACTGGTTTGCAGCTTTTGCATTTTGGGTTTTCGATTATTATGGAAAAAAAAACCTAAAATTGATGAATGGTGGAAGAAAAAAATGGCTTGACGAGGACAGACCAATAACTAAAGATATTGTTTCATATGCAAAAGGAAATTATATATCCTTTAAACCAAATACTGACATTCGTGTATTTTTGAATGATGTAAAAAATAAAATTTACCACAAGAATACTGTTTTAGTGGATGTAAGAAGTAATAAAGAATTTACTGGTGAAATTACAGCTCCTCCTGAATATCCTACGGAACATGCACAACGGGGGGGTCATATTCCTGGAGCACATAATATTCCTTGGAGTATGGCTGTCAATGAGGATGGAACCTTCAAATCTGCAAATGAATTATCATCATTATATGCAAGTAATGGTATACTACCAGATAAAGAAGTTATCACATATTGTCGAATAGGGGAGCGCTCTTCTCATACTTGGTTTGTATTAAAATATTTGTTAGGTTATCCAAATGTTAAAAACTACGATGGTTCTTGGACTGAATGGGGAAACATGATTGATAATCCAATAGAAAGATAAAGTTATCTCACTTTCTTTATTAGAAAATGAAACAATCTCTTTTCCCGACTTACATCTAATATTTCTTGAGAATTTTCATGTGCCCATCTTCCTAATTCTATATCTGCTGTAATGTCATCTGTAACTAAATGAACCACCTCTTCCATCTTGATTTTTTCTAGCAACTCATCCAATTTGGCCAGAGTTGCAGAACATTCCTGACCTATCTCAAACATTTCATGATCAGGAAATTCTTTGTGACATCTTACTTTGTAAAAATCTATTAATGATTGTATTTTTTCATGACAATTTGCTATTTTCTGCAACTGTAATGGATATTCTTGCAAATTTTTAATACGCGCAAACCAGCCTCTCTCAAATGGCAAATTATTAACAATTTTTGGGTTTTCTATTATTTGATCATTTATTTCAACTATTTCTCCTTTAATTGGACTCCTTACTACAGTGAAGTACTTCTGACTTTCAATTGATCCAATACTCATATTTTTTTCAATTAAAGTACCAATTTTTTTTAATTTTATAGTACTAATTTTACCCGATATTGATGTTAAAATTGGAGTTATTCCAATAATGATTGTATCATTGTTCTCATTTCTTATCCACGTAAAATTCTCAACATCGTATAGTATGTCATCAGGAAAATTACAATCATCAAATTTCATAGAGATTTATCTTTACAAATTTCTTTTATATTTGTTATAGTTAATTTAGAAGTTAAAATTATATTATTTCTGTCATTAAAATTTATTTTCCTTACACATAAATTAATCATATATCTATCCTCAAGTATGAAAATAATTTGTTTTTACATTTGTTTTTCTTTTTTGTTTTTGATTTTTTTTAATAATAATTCTAATGTCTTCCCACAGGAAAGTACCATCAATCTTAGTAATAATGATGGTACTTCCTATGATCCACAATTTGTAATTTCTGGGAATAATGTTTATGTAGTGTGGACGGATCAGTCATCCGGAAATGGCGACATTTATTTTAAAAAGAGTTCTGATGGTGGAAAAACCTTTGAAAGTACCATCAATCTTAGTAATAATGATGGTACTTCCTATGATCCACAATTTGTAATTTCTGGGAATAATGTTTATGTAGTGTGGACGGATCAGTCATCCGGAAATGGCGACATTTATTTTAAAAAGAGTTCTGATGGTGGAAAAACCTTTGAAGTCACGAAAAATCTTAGTAATGGACTTGATGGATTGGGAAAATCCGCGATAGTTCTTTCATTTAAAAATGTGGTGCTGATCATATGGGATGATGACTCGAATTTAAATGGTGGAATAAGGCTAAGAGCAAGTTTGGATGGTGGAAATAGTTTTACAACATCAAAGATTATTAGTCAAAAAGGTGATGTAAACGCAAATTCTCCGGACGCTTTTATAAACCAAATTAATGGTCATTTGTACGTGGTTTGGAATGATTTGGATAAAGTTACAAATAAACATAATATTCTTTACAGGTCGAGTATAGATGATAAGCTGTCTGAATTTTCCAACATAAAGACAATCACATCATCTTTTGATAACTTAAATAATCCAAAATTTTCTATTTTGGAACCCAACAGTCTATATATATTTTGGGAAGAAGGTATTTTGGATCCAATTACAAATAACATATCTTATGACATAAAATATAAAACTACTACTAACAGTGAATTGAATTTTTCAATACCTCATTACTTGATTAAAAATCCATCTAACTCACATGGGGTAAAGATCGAGAATTATAAAACTACTCTTTATGCATTATGGAAAGACTCTACACAAAATTCGGATAATCTTAAATTTAAAATTATAAATCCATTACAACCAATATCAAATATCTCTGTCTTAAAATCCATACCCATACTAAACATTACTACTAAGAATATTATTATTGATAAAGATATGACAATTTCTAATGGAACCATCTACATATTGTGGAGTCACAGTCCGACATTAAGTAATCCCACCAATTATGAAATATATTTGTCAACTTCACCTATCGATAAAATTAATTTCAATAAACCTGTTGATATAAGTAATACAACGGGAAATTCTACATCTCCATTAATAAAATTATTTAACAATAAAATTTTTACCGTTTGGTCTGATAATACAACTGGAAATGGCGATATCTATTTTAGACAATTAGTTATAAAATGATAATGTGCTATTAGTTGTTTGGCTAGTATATTTCAGGTAGAGAAAATTTTACCAATCTATTGTATATAATTTTTCATGGACATTGCACAATTTAAAAAGTTTAAACTGATGTTATATATAGAACTCATTTAATTCATTTACTAGATTGAATTGGAGATTAATTGGAATTTTCATAAGCATACTGCCCATGATGTTTATATTCTCCTTTGCTCCGATTTCTTTATCTGATTTTTTTAGTGTCGGATTGATTCCTTTTATGATTTCTTCTGTGTTTGTAATGGGGAAAGTCTTATTGCAAGCATATAGATTTCAATATTTTATCGTGAAGTTTTTGGGTTATGAAGTTAACACAACTTGGAATACTATAGTTGCAAGATTGGGTGGAGAATTCATAACACAAACTACTCCTTCATATGTAGGTGGAGAAATATTACGAATTGCTTGGCTAACCAAACATGGTGTATCACCTGGAAAAGCAGCTTGGATTGCTACAATGGAAATAATTGCTGATGTTTTGGTTGGTACAACACTTGGAATAATAGCTGGTATAATTGCAATATTTAATGGAGCAAGTATTATTGGTATTATAATCATTCTTGCTTCAGTAATTAGTTTTTCATTTTGGACATTTCTTTTAGCCTTTTCTTCTAAAAAAATTTTTCAATTGCCTAAATTTATTACTAATCTATTATTGAAATTTGTTTCTAAAGAACGATCAACAAAATTTATAGATTATACTAATACTGCATTAAAGGACCTCTGTATAATGAGTCGGGAAAATTTGAATTCAGCACAGACTATAAAAATTCTATCTATCGGTATCGGAATAACTTTTTTAGCATTTTTATTATTTGGAGTTTCTTTTTTTATTTTGTCTGAATCTTTACATCTCAATATTACTTTGTTTAAATCACTCTTGGGAACCAATGCCTCTACGCAACTTGGAAGTTTGCCAATCACATTGGGTGGAACAGGACTAGCAGAGTTGGGATTATGGGCTTATGTGTCTAACTTAGCTTCATTTCCTAGCATGCATGATTTTCTTACAAATCCTTATTTAAATATTATTCTTATCTGGAGGATTTCGTCATATCACGTTCCTTTAATTTTTATGTGGATATCATTTATGAAGATAACCATACAAAAGAAAATTAATTAGATTAATGTATATTTCTTTATATTCTTATTATAGTCTCTTTATATTATAATATCTTATTCTTCATATTCATTATCTTGTAGTGGATTTGGTAAATCTGATTCAATATCCATAATTTGTAATTTCTCTAATTCAAATCTGAAAATTTTATCCATATCCAAATTATATTTTGATTTTAGTAACTCAACTAACTCTCTACTAAGAAATCCAACGTGCATAATAATATCAAATTCATAGACTATTGCTTTTTGAAGTTCTTCGATTTTTATTGAACTTGGTATGTCCATACCCTCTACGATTATTCGTCCATCTGGCAAGGCCTCATATAGTTGAATATCTAATTTTCTCTCTTTCTCGTAAATTGAAAGTATATAACCAGTTCTTTTTATTTTTTCCATTTGATTAAATTGAACCGATCTTATTTCATTTTCTGCCCATTCGGGTAGTTTTTCTTCTTTTTCTTTTGTATTAGCACTTGTCTTGCCCATTTAGTTACTTCTTTTTTTTATGCATAATAATGGTAATTAAATTTACCTTTTTTAATCTGATAACAATTTCTTAATTATATTATAACATTCAATTTTGCCTAAATATTTTCCATATTTTATACTATAATTGTCTAAAATATCTTTTTGGCTAGGAGTTGAATAATATTTATTTGATTCTAGAATACATACCGGAACTTTCCAAATAATGGACCTAAGCTTTATTTATGGACCTAAGCTTTATTTGAAAGTCTGTCTATCACATTATTGTTTTCTACGAGTCCATTCGAATTTCAAATTTCCAAAATTGAAGACGAATTTTTAACTATTTTGTAGTTTTTAATTTTTCTGATTTTATTTTAGATTTTTCACGTATTTGATAAATTAATAATTGATACTCACCTTTGATCGCCATTTTCAGATTGGTAGAATCTTTTTTTAATGTTTAACCATTGTAATAATTTTATGACTCACATATATTCTTCTATATTATTGCTCAATCCATGTGAAAATGACTTCTACCAATTCATGTTGAGGATGAATTAAACTTTTTGTTTGTCATTTTTAACATAAAGAACAAATCCTTAAGTTGCTATCCTACTTGGATTAATAGATTGACGCAATACATCAAAATAATCTAAAATTTCAAATTTATAATTTATTTCTTGAATGTTCTGTTAAAGCTGCTTTGTTGCATAACTATGATTTTCGTCGATTTTGATTAAAATAAAGAATATGGTATGATATAGGGAATTCATGTTAGCAATTTGTTCCTGTCAAAATTTTATTCCATATTGTCGATTTTCATAGTTGTGCAACAAAGCAGTTAAAGCCACTGGTTGCAATTCATTTTGTCCATCTCAAACTATTTAAATTCATAGTAATTTAGTATACTATATATTAGTGTAACCTAATTAGGTAGGCCTAATATAATGATCAATAATTGTTCGCAAAATTATGAAGACCCACAAATTATAATGAATATATTACAAAATTTATTAAATAATAGATCTTGCAAGATATTATTATCTCTATTAGAATCTCCGCTCTCAGTTTTGGAAATTCATCATAAATGCAAATTACCTGTTAGTTCTATTTATAAGGAACTTAATAGATTAAGAAAAAACGGATTAATAAAAATTGCGAAATATCATATTGGATTAAATGGAAAAAAAGTTATTATTTATAAAAGTAATATAACATCAATTAATTTGGTTCTCAATCAAAATGAATTTTCGTTAAACATAATTAGATAATTCAAACCATTCTATATTAATTTGAGATTTTAATCTAAACCAATAATAATTGGTATATCCTATCAATAATTTGAAAAATTTATTGGAAAAGATTGAGGTTGAAAAGTGATATATACATTGATAACAATGATTCATCCAAATTTTATTATTTTGGATATTATAGTATATATTACAATGATCTTCTAAGAAAATTTTTTTTCTTATTAATCTTTGTTGGAATGTTGTTAGTGGGAATAATCGGCATTCCGATGTTACCTCAATTTTTTATATCAGAAAAAGTTGATTATCTTTCTTTAATTTTAACTTTGTATTTTTCTCTTGTCTGTATATGGGCTTTGATGGCTTATAGAGAATTTACACGTTCTAATGAAAAAATATTTGCTGCACATAATATTGCTAAAAAATTACATCCCCTTATAGGCGATTATTCTTATCAATCCTATAATCCAGATACAAGAAAATTCGAATCAGGTTTTATACCACTAGGTCCATTGGATTTTTGGGATACAGAAAATATAGTTCCTTCGTGGTTAGATAAAGGGAAATACTGGCATGTTTTATTGGGATTTCAAGATTTAGATAAGGATATCGTTTTACAGATTCTTGATGATAAATCTCTTACTTTCTCTGATAAGAAAAATGTTGCATTTATCAAAAGAGAATCAATAAATAATTTTAAATCCAGAAATTATAGATACAGAATATGCATTCCACAATGGCTCGTCATGAACACAGATATCAATGATTTTTTGAATTCTTCTGATAAATTGAACATGACTAGATCTGAAATTGTAAATACTATAAATTATCTAAATAAACTTCTTGCTGATGCTGCCGATGAGATTATTGAACGAGAGAAACTATTTTTAAAATACCCATGGCCATTCAATTTTTTTTTTATTTACATTAACAAAAGCCTTCCAATTAAATTAGTATATGATGAATTATATCAAAAATTTGTTAGATATTTTCCTGCAGCACGATATTCTTTATTGGATAATGTAAATAGAAATCTTGCATATATTAAAAATACTGATCTAATTGATTCTATAGTCGACATAGCCACAATACGTAATATTCCTTCTGCTAATATTGAAAAAATTAAAATTTTAACGAACTTTCTTAAAAATGAGTATGAAAAATATGGTCTGGGAGAAGGATCGCATCATTTTCATAATCTTCATCATAGCCTGGAAGTTGCATATATTAGTATGTATATGTTACCACATGAAATAAATAATCATCAATTTGGTTGGGAAGATTATGAATTAATTCTTGTTGCTGGCTTATTACATGATTATGATCCTTTACAACACTTGTATAATAGGAACACTTTAGAAAAGGTCCAGTATGGTCCGAAAGTAGAAAGAACCATCGAAGTTATTAAAAGACAGAAGATACTTCAAGCACATTTCAATCTAGATCCTTGGGACTATCAAAATTATCTCAAAACTCTTAATTTTAACGGATTAGAAAAAATAAATCCTGTTGATGTATACGATAATTCATTAAACTTATCAGATTCAATGAAGTCTATCATTACAGAGGCGTTAATATGGAGAACTGATTTTCCTTTCTATAAAAAAGAACACTCTGTATTACAATTTCAATCATTGTTAGATCGGCTGGGAAAAAACGTTATCGAAACAGACAAAGCAAAATATGAATTACTAGGGGAAGTATTATCTCTTTCAGACCTCTCGGTTACATATATGGGAGCTGACCCCATAAGAGCTTGGGATAGAGTTATAACATTATACGAAGAATTTGATCTACCAAAATCAATTGCAATTTCAGGAACTTATGAATATTTTTCAGAATTTGTCAATAACGATCTTTTCAATAAATTGATAAGCCGAAGATCTTTTCCCGATATTTTTAAACAAAGATGGAATTTGGTATATCAGTTTTATCATGAAGGGAATTCTGCTAATCAATTAAATAGAGTAATTCACAATGCACAACGTGTATTTCAAAATATAAACCTAGAAATAACTATGCATAATGGTGAGATTTTATTATATCTAGCAAATAAATTTCCTACAGACTATTTTATAGGCATCAGCAATAATTCTGATGAAGTATTTAATACCAAAAAAAAATTCTCAGAATCGAATTTTAAAAATGTATTTTCGGTTTTTGGTAACATTGAAAAGGTTCTTCCAAATATAAAAACAAAATCCATAGACAATATTCTATTATCCATTTCCGAGATTAATCTTACTTCTTTTGAAATTTTAAATATAGAATTTATAATTCGTACCATTAAAGAAATATTGAAAATTGGTGGCACGTTGCAGATATTAAGTCAATTAGAGGATGATAATGAATTTGTTAGAAAATTATTTTTAATCTTGGATAACAATGGCTTTAAAGAAAGTAGCCATACAGCTAAAAACCATTATTTTTTCGATGTTAATTTAAAAAAAGATGGAATTACAAAATATTCTACCTTTATCTTTTTAAATAAAAGTTAACTACAATTGATTGATCCTATTTGAAATCATAATTGTTCATACTGAATTTTGTCGTAAATCTCTGCAGAATTTTGTTTAATGTGTTTATATTCTGGAATCTTTTTTATTCCCGTTTTTTTAGTTTTTAAGGCTGCAATTGCCGTGCCAATTCCACAACAAAATGCCCAAACAGTATCTTCTTCCTTAAGGTAAGACGATGTAAATGCAGAAGACATTATATCCCCAAGTCCTGTGGAATCAGGACTTTCGATTTTTTCCATTTCACACCAATAGTGTTTGGTTTTATCAATTAAATGAATTACCCTCTTTTCAGTATAAACTATAAAATCTATTTTGTAATGTGATTGTATTCTCTTCATTCCGAGAACATCAGTAAGTCCGTTAGATAAACAGAACAGTTCCTCTCTATCTAACTTTATAGCCTCTATATTCCTCACATTAAAATTGTTTATACTTTTCCTAACCATGACGAGTCCTTTATAAGTAATTTTTCTCGTGAATCCCTGTGGATCTAGCATTATGAATTCGTCGTTTTTTTTAGTTAATATGTTTTGTAATATATTACTAGATATCTCATTAAAGACCGGGCTTATTATCCAACCGTCTGTATGTATATCATCAATATCCATTTTTGTTATGGGTTCGCATTTAGATTTTAGTACAAGATTTCTGGAATATCCTTTTATTGTTAATTCAAAATTTGTTGTGAGAGAATCTGTTTTAGCAGCTTCTTTAATTTGTATTCCTTTATCTTTCAGAAAATTTAAATCCTCATATGGAAAGTCTCTTCCATACTTTGTTATCAATAAAACATCAAGTCCAAATTTTCTTGCCGTTAATCCGCAATAACAAGGAGGGCCACCTATACTAAATGTAAGGGATCCTGTCTTGTCTACGATCGAATCCTTAACGAGATGAGATAGTATTGCCAACTTCATATGATAAAGATGATATTTAAATTTAATTTCAATATAAATATCATCTTAAAATATTAATTTTTAATCATTATCTATGATTTTAATAAAAATTAATTAAACCGAAGCTATTCTACAATCTTTCAGTAATGGGTAAAAAAGTTAGAGTTGCAATAGCTGGAGTGGGTAATTGTGCTTCAGCTCTTATTCAAGGAATTCACTATTATAAGTCAAATATCAATTCAAATTCTGAGAATGATGTTATTGGTTTAACAGAGTATAATTTGGGTGGATTAAAACCAGATGACATTGAATTTGTGGCCGCATTTGATGTTGCAGACTCTAAAGTAGGAAAAGATTTGTCAGAGGCAATATTTGCAAAACCAAATAACGCTGCAAAGATCGTTCAACCAGATAAAACTGGAGTTATTGTTGAAAATGCCGATGTAATAGATGGAGTTGGAAATCATCTAGGTGAAGTTATTAAAATTTCTGATAAACCCACGGTGGACGTTGCAAAAACTCTGCGTGACAATAACGCCGAAATCCTAATTAACTATCTTCCAGTTGGTAGTAGACTTGCAACTCAATACTATGTGGAGCAATGTTTGAAAGCAGGTGTTGGATTTATTAACGCAATTCCAGTATTTATCGCATCAGAACCAAAATGGCAATCACAATTTAAAAATAATAACTTAGTTTGTGCAGGCGACGATATAATGAGTCAGGTAGGAGCCACAATAGTACATAAAACCTTAATTAAACTATTCATAGATCGAGGAGTTAAAATTGATGAAACTTATCAACTCAACATAGGCGGGGATATGGATTTTTATAATATGCTAGATGACGATCGTTTAGAAGATAAAAGGATAAGCAAAACTAGTGCCGTTGAGGCGATGTCTCCATATACAATTCCAATGCGTATAGGTCCTTCTGACTATGTCGAATCATTACGTAACGATAAAGTTTGTTATATCAATATAAAAGGACGGAAATTTGGGAATCTACCTGTAGAACTTGAACTTAAATTAAGGGTAGCCGATGCTTATAATAGTGCTGGAATTATGATAGATGCAATACGTGCGACAAAATTGGCAATCGATCGTGGTAAATCAGGTGCATTAGAAAGTATATCCGCATACTGTTTTAAACATCCTCCAGTTCAGATGCCATATCATATTGCGAAATCTAATTTTTTGGATTTTATAAAAGATAGAAGACTGATCTAAATTTTTAACAATAAATGACAAACTCCTAACTCAAGATCTACATCATTTTATTTATCAGAAGGGCTATTTCGTCATTGTTTGTCAATATTCATATCAAATATTGAAATAAAAATTTATTTATCTACATCATTCCATAAATAATTAAAATATTCTTTGGCTAATCCAGACAAACCAGAATGCTCTGCCCAAATAGCTATAGGTTCAAGACCTCCTCTTTCATTTCTGCTTTCTCCCAGCAAAATGATTACTTGCTTTCCGTCCCCTATGACTCCACCTCCAAACATACTATTTTTTATTCTTACATTTGATATTCTCGAAATTGCTTTTATTGTATCTGGATTTGTATGCTCCGATGCTAACACGTTGATCTTTACTCCTTTATCATGCAGAGTTCTCAGAACAGGTTGTAAAGACCGTGCAATTTCTTGAGCCACTTGCGGCAACGCTATCAGTAATTCATATTGACAATTTTGGATAATTTCTCCAACTTTTGATGCTATATTATAAAAACCTCTGACAACCCAAATCTCTGGACGTTCTTTTATCCCACTTTTTTCATAAATGGGCATTAACTCATTTAGAATGAATTGCTCATTTTCTTTTGTCTCATTTTCTTTTTGAATTCGTATACTTTCTAGAGCAGTGGAAGGTGATTTTGGGAAAAATTTCTGTGGTCGCGAACTATTTGATTCAACCCATCCTTTTTGCTCTAAACTATTCAATACCTCATATATTTTAGAATAAGGAACAAATGATTTTTTACTAATCTCTGATGCAATCATGGAACCAAATTCTAAAAGGGAAAGATATACTTTTGTTTCATAACTTGTCAAGCCAAGGTTTTCCATAGCTCTCCTTGACTTGTCACTAATATTCATTTAATATTTCAAAATACATAATTCTCTAATAAGTATGTTTAATGAACCTAATCAAAATTAGGCAATTTTCTTATCATAATTAATTTTAATTTCAAAATACTCATTACAGCATTCATAAAATTATGATAAAACTACTTTAATAGAATGTAAATACATTATTTATGTTATTTCTTATACTTTATTAGTCAATTTATTTAACTTGGATACAACAACACAATATAATTTTAAAAAATTCTAATTTTTATTGCAATATCAAATAGAAAAGTTTTTTGATATTACTGTCTTATTTATAAATAGTTTCAGCCATAATTGAAAATTTTTTTCAAATACATAACTTCTCACCGTAGGAATCATACGGTTATATTTATATACAAAAAATTTACCTGTAGAATTAAGGCAGAATATTCACATGGAATTAATACAAATAGGTAATCTTACTTCTAAAATCTCTACAGTTAGAAAGACAATACGTTTTACACAAAGCATATGTCCTGATTGCAATATGATATTGGATGCAGAAATATTTGAACGTGATGGTAAAGTATACATGACCAAAACATGTCCAAATCACGGCGAATGTGAAGAACTTTATTTTGGCTCATATGATATGTATAAAAAATTTAGTACATATTGGAAAGATGGAAAAGGCGCTCATGCTCCTAATGTTATGATAGATAAATGTGCCTGTCCGACAAATTGCGGTTTATGTACAAACCATTTATCACATTCTGGATTATCAAATATGATTATCACAAACAGGTGTGATCTAACCTGTTGGTATTGTTTCTTTTATGTCAAAAAAGGTCTCGAAGGAGCTTATCTTTATGAGCCAAATTACGAACAAATACGTGCAATGATGAAAACTTTGAAGGCAGAACGACCAATACCTGGAAATTCAATACAAATTACTGGGGGAGAACCGTTATTACGAGATGATATTGCAGAAGTTATTAAGATAATGAAAGAAGAAGGTGTTGACCACATTCAGTTAAATACCAATGGTATAAAGTTGGCGTTATCTCCTGAAACAATGCGTCAAGTGAGAACAGCTGGTGTAAGTAACCTTTATCTATCATTTGATGGAGTAACTCCAAGAACGAATCCGAAGAATCATTGGGAAGTACCTTATACGCTGGAGTCTGCTAGAAAGTGTGGAATGACTGTAGTTTTTGTTCCGACCGTAATAAAAAGTATAAACGATCATGAATTGGGTGGAATAATCCGTTACGCTCAAAAAAATATGGATGTTGTTCATGCAGTTAATTTTCAACCAGTTTCATTAACTGGAAGAATGAGTAAAAAAGAAAGAGAAAAGTATAGAATTACTATTCCTGATTGTATTGAAAGGATAGAAGAACAAACAGGCGGAGAAATTTCAAAAGATGGCTGGTTCCCTGTTCCGTCATGCATGCCTTTAACCGATGTTATTGAAGCTTTTAGCACAAAACCAAAATACGAATTATCTATTCATTTTGCTTGTGGTGCAGGTACATATGTGTTTGAAGATACACAAACCAAAAAATTAACACCTTTAACGTCATTTGTAGATATCAAAGGTATGTTGGAATATTTTGAAGAAAAAACTGACGAAATGAAATCAGGGTCGAATAGATATTGGACTATGTTTGAAATCGTTCGAAAACTAAACCAGTTTGTTGATAGAAAAAAACAACCGTATGGCCTGAATTTAGCTAAAATGTTTTCAAGCATATTGTTAAAACGTAATTTTGATTCAGTGGGTTCATGGCATGTCCGTTCTTTATTTTTGGGAATGATGCATTTTCAAGATAAATATAATGAAGATTTGGAAAGATTACAGCGCTGTGATATTCATTATTTAACACCAGATCTAAGGATTATTCCATTTTGTGCTTTTAATGTTATTCCCGAATGGTATAGAGACCGCATACAAAAGAAGTATAGTATTCCAGTCGAAGAGTGGGAAAAGGCACATAATACAACTTTAGAAGCAGGTTTGTATAGAGGAATAATGAGAAAAGGTAAACCGGAAGCACAGATGGGATGTGCATTGTCTGAAATGCATAAAGCAGCGGCCGAGTCATCCGGACAGGATGATCATAAGGCAGTAGAATTGCGCAACGGCATGGCAGGCGCCTAATTTTTATTTTTCAATTTTAAATCAAGTAAGCTTTAATTGATGTTATATTTGTTAGATCGTATATGTCTACGATGAAATTTGTGCAACTTGAATCTCAGAATGATATAGCAATTATCCGAATTAATAGACCAGAAGCATTAAATGCTCTAAATATTGATGTACTTCATGAGTTATCTCGTACTGTAGATATAGTAAACATTGATGAAGGTATAAAAGTAGTTATAATCACTGGAAGCGGAGAAAAGGCGTTCTGCGCAGGAGCAGATATATCCTATATGGTAAATATAGATCCAATTGCCGCTGAAAAATATGCTTCGTCTGCCCAAGCAGTGCTAAATAAGATTGAAAAAATGGAAAAACCTGTTATTGGAGCTATTAATGGTTATGCATTGGGAGGTGGTTGTGAATTAGCAATGGTATGTGATATGAGAATTGCATCAAGTAATGCAAAGATTGGTCAACCTGAGGTAACCATAGGAATTCCACCAGGATGGGGAGGAACACAAAGATTATTGAGGTTGGTTGGACCTGCAAAATCTAAAGAACTTATTTTTACAGGTAAAATGATCTCTGCTGAAGAAGCATTAAGTATTGGTTTAGTGAATAAAGTTATTTCTCTAGAAGAATCCGATAATATTCCCACAGAACCTACCAAGGATGATCCTGTAAAAGAAAAGGAAAGGTCAATCCATTTATCTAAAATGTTAAATAAAAAATTAATTGATTCGTGTTTATCTATGGCATCCGAAATTACCAAAAATAGTTTTAATGCCATAAAGATTAGTAAATCATTAATCAATAAAGGAATGGATATGGATATTGATTCTGGACTAAGGATGGAAATTTATGGATGGGCTTTATGTTTTGCTCATGAAGATAGGAAGAAAATGATGTCTGCCTTTCTTAATAAAGGTAAAAAATAATTTATTCCATCTCTAAAATCCTTGAACCTTCGCTGGGTTTACACAAATATACTTTTGATTTGATTCCTTCATTTATAAACCCATTTCCGATACCTTTGATAACAGCTTCTGCATTTTTTTCCGTATTTAAAATCGCAATTACTGATGGGCCTGCACCGCTAATTGTCAAGGATAATGCCCCGTTTTTTATTGCATTTTTTTTTACAAAATCATAACCTGGAATTAGATGTTTTCTAGCAGGTTCGACAATCTGATCTTCAACTCCCATTGCTATCATTTCAATATCTTTTGATGCAAAACCAGCTACTACACAACTTGCATTAATAATATTGTTTATTGCATTTTTTAACAAAACTTTTTTTGGCAATACACTCCTAGATTTTTCTGTTTTCTTTTTTGGGGTTGAAATAATGGGTATTCCTACAACAAAAAAAAGATCTTTCGGAGGTTCAAATTTTATATATTGTATATCCGGAATTGTTCTTACGACTGTAAATCCACCAATTAAAGAACCAGTCACGTTGTCATAGTGTTTTATTCCAGCAGAAGCTATTTCACCTTCAGCTGCATATCTGATTAGTTCTTTCTTATCTAAATTCAAATTAAATAATTTATCAAATGCCACAGCGGAGGCAACTGATGAAGCGGCACTACTGCCGATACCGTATCCTGGTGGAACATTTTTTGCAATCTTTATTTCCAAATCATTATCTATGTTATGATCTTTCATCATTTTCATAATCACAAGGCTGGCAGAATTTTCAGTAATTTTTTTTGGAACTTTGTATTTCGTTTCTTCCATTTTGATAATTATTTTTCCTCTTTTTGCTTCATGTTTTGTAATTTCAATTTGATCTTCAAATAGATCAAGTGCCAAACCAAAGGTGTCAAAACCAGGACCTAAATTTGCAGTAGAAGAAGGCGCAGATGCCAAAACTCTGAATAATTCTTTCATACTTAATATTTTACCTCTTCTCCTTGATTGAGGATTCTTGAAATAGAAGAAAAAAATTCTATCATTCCACTAGATGTAATATTTGAAATAGGAATTATTTCTTGCATGGCACCTGTTCTATAAATTTGTTTCATAATTTCTGAACTTAATAGTGAATATTCAGTATTTTTTTCAAAAAATAAATCATGGTCCAACGAGGTTATATCAGTCCATTTTATGATTTTATCAAGGTTATCAATTATTAGATCTCTCTTTGTAATTGTATTTATTTGTGGTATATTTAATCTCAAATTTATGGATATTGAAAGTAGTGATAATGATACAAAATTTGTAGGATTTGAAAGAAGAACTCCATCCATTAAAAAAACTGTCAGTTTGTTTTCAGAATATAAATTTGAAATAATAAATGGTCCACTTGCCCTATATGCAAATAATTCAATCTGACCCGGGGTATCGATTAAAAGATACTCTGGATTAATTTCGTTTATCTCATCCTGTATTTCATTTATTTTTGTAGCAATAATATCATTGGCCATGATGATTGCTCCATTTGGACCTAAATCGTATTCTTCCATTAAATCGTTGATATTGATATAATTTCTTATATCTACATCTACTTCATAGGGTAAATTTGAAACTGCAGGATCTAAATTAACGATTGCAGAAAAAAAATTGTTATCTTTATACCATTGCTTCAATCTGGAGGTCAAAAGAGTTTTTCCTGACCCAGCAGTTCCAGTTATAAAAATACTGTTCATTGGTTTACTAAATATTCGTCATTTAATATTATATTTATTCATAATTAATATATTTATTAATAATTCAATTTTATGTATGTCTTTTACGAATACACAGAATAATCATATCGATTCTATAGAACAAATACGCTTACAAGTATTATCTTGTACTTTATGTGATTTATCTAAGACTAGAAAGAACGCCGTCCCTGGAGAGGGAATATCGCATTCAAAAATAATGTTTATTGGTGAAGCTCCTGGTTCTGCTGAAGATAATTTGGGAATGCCATTTGTCGGAACAGCTGGAAGAATTCTTGATAAATACCTAAAAATCGCTGGAATAAATCGATCCGATGTGTTTATCACAAATATTGTGAAATGTAGACCTCCGAAAAATCGTGTACCTTCAATTGAAGAACAAAACACTTGTTCTGGTTATTTATCTAGACAAATAAATATTATCAATCCAAGAATTATATGTTTATTAGGAAGAGTAGCTTATGAAGCTATTCTGTCAGGCGGGTCTATTCTTCAAAATAGAGGTAAAATCATAGAAAGAAATAATAAGAAATATTTTGTTACTATTCATCCAGCTGCAATTATATACAACAAAAAATTAACAGATATGTTTGAAAAAGACATGGTTGCTTTGGGAGTCTTAATGCATAATTTGTGACCATAGTAAATAAGTTCTATGTCCCTGGATCACTCTTTAGATCTGACATCGATTTTCTTGATAGTTCAATTTGTTTTTTTCTTCTAGGTTGAATGATGAGTACATAAATTGAGCCTCCCAAATAAATCATCAAAAGCGATATTTGAGCCAATGTCGTTTCCAAAGTGGGATGAATCCCAGTCATAGATGCAAGATTGATATCCAATCTCGGTATTATTCCAAAAAGATGAGTAGTTGATATATACCCAATTTCTTGGAATTCCCTGACGGCGTTACCTATAAAGGTAATCGACATATAAGCACCAATTCCCATAGTTATGCCAAATAGTACCCTTAACGGAAGTTTTTTCCCTAATTTTCTTATTATTACTGCAATACCAATTATTATTGCCAGTCCTGATATCAATCCTATAATGACATACCACTCCATGTATTTTGCAAATGATATCATTGCTTGGTAAAATAATACCGTTTCAAATCCTTCTCGGTATATTGTAAAAAATGATAACATTACAAAGACCATGATACTACCTGTTGTAGTTGCCTTCCAAACTTTTGCTTTCACAAATTCTATCCATTTCTTCGTTTCAATTTTGTTAAGGATCCAAAAACTTACCCAGAACAATACCAATACTGCTGATACTCCGGCAATAGCTTCTATGATGTCTCTATTTGCACCTGAAATGTCTATAATGTACTGTGATAAGACCCATGTTATTCCAGTTGCTGCAATTGCTAAAATAATACCGTAGTATACATGCCTTTTATATCTGTCGTTCCTAGATGCATCCAAATAGGTCAGAATAGCACCTATTATTAATGCAGATTCTAATCCTTCCCTAAAGATAAGTGAAAAGGATGAGGAAAATGCAATGGATGGAGCCAATATGCCCGTTCCGGTTACTAATCTTTCAGATTCATCCAAGCCTCTTGAAATTTCTGTTATCTTTTGTTGTACTTGTTCATATGAAGCATTATTCTGAATTAAATTTCTTAATTCGGCAAATTTTATTTCCATTTCTAAAGTAAAATCAGGATTTATCGGTCTTAATGGTATTTCAATATTTTCGTAGCTATCGAGATACGCAGATTTGGACATTGTCAGAGCATCATCTATTTGTTTATTTTTAAATAATTTTAGAACAGTTTGCAATTTTATTTGAATCTGATCAATATTTTCTCTAACCATTGATTTCATTGGGTCTTCTGTCTCTCCAATTTTTTTGATAGTTCCACTAAATGTCCCAAAACCTTTTGATAATTCATTTATGCTTGAAAAATTTTGATTATTGTTTTCCTTTATTTCTTTGTCAAATATTTGATCTTTATTTATCAGATTTTTGGCAATATTTAATTTCGATAATGTTTTATTAATTAAAGTCTCAATAGTTTGAGGATCTCCATTATTTTTAATTATGTTTCTAAGATCTAATCTTAATAATAATTCTAATTCACTCATTAATTTGGGATCCTCTTTCTCTATTGCTGCTTCAAGATATTCATAGTTGTCCAGGTAAGCTTCTATAGCAAGTTTATCTGCTTTTTTATAATCTTTATTTATCTTAATGTCTTTCAAGATTTCTTTTAATAATCTATCTATTTTTGAAAAATAGGGATTATTATCTTGTATAGTGTATTTTTCTAAAAGATTTGCATTTATGGCATTTGCAATCTGTAGTAAATATTTTGGTTCTTCGTTATTGATTATTTCATTATAAAATTGATCATAAAATGATAATATTTCATTATTTGTGCTATTAGATTGAAAATCTGAAATTTCATTATAATTAAATTTAGATCTTTCTAAGAATTCAATAGTATTTTGATAGAAAAAGTTTTTTTCATTTTTAAAACTATTTTCATTAAAATTAAAAGTATGGTTCTGCAAAACTGTGTATGATACATATGCCTGATTTAATAAAAGATGTGTAATTTGTACTAATAATAATTCTGGCTTTTTATAATTATTTTTTAAATCATTTTGAATTATTTGTATTAACGATCTTATTTCTTGAATATCATTAACAATATTATTGACAGAATTTTTATCATGTACTTTTTTTATGTTAAATGGTAGGTCTGTTAATAATGTTTCTAGGTGATTGGAAATATTCGTATAATGTTTATTTATATTATCTCTTATTTTCGGAAATAATGATGAATGAATTGTAAATGCGTGTTCAAATGAAACTTGTTGATCATTCAAGTTTTCCTTGGTTATGTCAAGCTGGGATTGGATTAATTCCAAGGTATAGTATAAATTTAACGAATTATCTTCAGTAATGTTAATTTCCGATTCCGTTTCTGCATCAATCTGTAAATGGAAATTTGTTAAAAGTAAAAACCCAATCACTATAGAAATTGATATTATCTTTTGAATCATGCTTTTTCACTATTCTTAAATGCTTTAATGGATTTGTTACTATGCATTTTTGATGGTGATTAGGTTACCCTAACTAACCATATTTATATTTAAGGAAAATTTCATCCTATTTTTTCTACTATACCAAATATAGGTTGTTTAAAATGATCTATTATCCTATTGTTATCTTTAATTTTGATTATCAAGATACTGTTATTTTTTATTGTTGCATTTATCGTTATATCATTGGGTTCAGTAATATCGTCTGTTATCAATTTTATACGTACTTTAAATGTTATTTCCGAAATTTCACCTTTATTTTCACCAAAATTATCATACGTATCAGTTTTTTTTATCTGGACTAAGATTGGCAAATTTGCTATTCCATGCTTTTGAGGGATGAAAGTAAGGATATGATTATGTTTAAAATTACCATCTAAATCCATCATACTTATATTAACTTTAAAAAAAACTAATTCATCTTTACTAATTTCAATCTTCCAATTCCCTCCTAGGACATACGAACTTTGCATGATCATATCAGAATTGATTTCATTTTTAAAATTGGACGATAGATAAATTGAATTAATTGTGCCTGTATATTTTAATTGAGTAGAATCAAAAAAATTATTATTTGTTAATGCTACTACATTATGTATATTAGAAATATATATGAAAACAAAAAACAATAAACATATGAAATAGTTAATATTAATGGAGTTCCAATAAACCCATCCCAAGTTAGATATATTTTTTGTCAAATTTATTAATAGTGACATTACTAAAATGGTAAATATTTATAATCTTATTCAAACAGTTAAATTTAAAGGGAAAGAATTTTAAAATGGAATCTAATCATGATAAAATGTTTAATCCCACTAATGTATATAAATTATTGAAGAAGATTCCAAAAGGACGGGTTACTACATATGGTAATATTGCTGAGGCATTAGGAAACAGAAAAGCTGCAAGATTGATTGGGAAAATTCTTCACAATAATCCAAATCCAATAACAGTCCCATGTCACAGAGTTATCAAATCGGATGGAATGCTAGGCGGGTATTTTTATGGCCAGAATAGAAAACAAGAAATTCTAAACCAAGAAGGTCTTGTTTTTCAAAATCAGAAAATAAAGAATATACACGCAATATTGGATACTCAATCATTATCTGAATTGCTATTGGATCACAATTGATCTTTTTATCATCAATTAAAATGATACATTTTGATATTTTGATAATTTTGTGAATGAAAAATATATAGTAAAATATTTTTATCAATACCATAATGAAAAATTTACATAATATCGCACTAATTCAAATGAATTCATCGATAGATAAAAAAGAGAATTTGCAAAATTCACTCGATTATATTAAAAAAGCGTCAAAGAATAATGCAAAATATATTTTCTTTCCTGAATTTCAAATGGCATTTTCTCCTTCAGATCAATCTTTAGAAGAATTGTTTGAAATATCCGAACCTGTTGATGAACAAAATGGATTTGTATATAACTTGCAAAGAAAAGCCAAACAGAACGAAATTAATGTACTTGCAACAATATATGAAAAATCTCATAATAAACAAGATAAACGAGTATACGATACCGCGATATTTATTGACAAAAATGGATTAGTTCAATCTGTATATAGAAAATTACATCTGTATGATGCCTTGGGATTTAAGGAATCAACTAAGTTTTTATCTGGAGACGATTTAGAACAGCCAACTCATACTCCTATGGGAAAAATTGGAATAATGATCTGTTACGATATTAGGTTTCCCGAAATGAGTAGAATTTTAACCACTCTTGGCTCGTCAATCCTAGCTGTTCCATCAGGATGGGTCCATGGGGTGATGAAGGAAGATCATTGGAATACGATGATAAAGGCTCGTGCTATCGAAAATGGATGTTATGTAATTGCTCCAGATCAAATCGGGAATATTTTTTCTGGTAGAAGTATGGTCGTGGATCCATTTGGTACCGTGTTATGTGATATGGGAAACAAGGAAGGGATAGAAATTGTTACTATAAACACAGAAAGGATAAATGAGGTCAGGCTTTCATTACCGCTATTAAAGAATAGACGTGTAGATATTTATAATAAAAATAAAAACACATTTTTAAAACCAGCAAAATAAATCCAGGTTGAAATCTTGAATCCATGATATTTAAAAAACTGGATTCAAAATCATTTATTTTATAGATTCTTTATAATTTGAAAATTTAATCGTATTTATTTTCTGCCTATTCAAGGATATGACAATATTTTAATGATAAAAAATTAGTTTCCCTTATAGAGAAAATAATGTTAAAATAAACTGTTATATTATATGTTTAAGTTTTAGTTTTCTTGTTAGTAAATTTACACCTAATACAATATCTATTTTTTTATTCATTGAATTCGTCATGTTCTAACAAATTTTTTTAACAAATGAAATCCAAACCAAAAAAAATTGTTTCTTATAATAAAGAAGATTTTCATATGTGATCATATAATCATAAATAATGATTACGATATATGTCATATAATGATCTAGATGAAGTATCTAATTCTGAGTGGACTCTAATAGACAAAAGTAAATAATACAATATTTTGTATAACTTTAACAATATTTTTCATGATGTACAAATAATTTATGTCTATACTAATAAAAAATATCTTAACCATTATTCAAAGAATAAAAATATCAAAATTAATAAGTAAATTATCTTATCAGATAGATTAAGTATAATAATAAATTTATGGATACATTTGTAAATGTAAACATAATTTTCCAAGATTGTGTAATCATATTATATTGACAGTGGCGTCTCTTTAATAGAAACCATTTTAATCTATTATCTTAGCAATATTTTGAAAGGTATCTTTGGTTATGCTTATAAGTAATGTTTTCTATTATATTATTAGAGAACAAAGTTTTATTATGAACTATATTTTGTTTTAAATTTCTCCAGACTGTTTTTTAGTTATAGATGAGGAGTTGATTACATTCCTCATTCATAATGTATTAAGTATAAACGTAAATTTTTTATAACATTCATGAAATCTATTTTTTATCCATATGGTTTTTTTATATTGTAATTGATAAAATTCACCAATTATTTTTATCATATTCGTCATTTCAATATCTCTGTGTCCTCTTTTAACTCGAAATCATTTATCTTTATCTTTATTTTTTGATATTACAAATAACCACTTTTTAATCACTTTCTATTCAATTTGATTTTATAGATTTTCTTTATTTAGACTCTAAAAAGAGAATTTGGTGGAGGGGGTGGGATTCGAACCCACGAACCCCTGAGGGACGGGATCACTCATTTTATAATTAAATCTTGAGTCCTGCGCGTTTGACCAGGCTTCGCGACCCCTCCGATTTACGCTATTATGAATATTTTAAGCTCTAATATAAAATGTTATATACAAAAATTTTATTGAAGATATATACATAATCCAATAAGTAACCAATTTATCAAATATTAATATCACAGAATTAGAGAGTTAATTCTTTAATAAAGAGAACAGATCATTTTTAGTCAAACCGACTCCCATTCTTGCATCTTTTCTATTGATTATTTTATCGCCTTCAAATATGATAACGGTTGGAACAACATCTATATTAAATCGATCCCAAAGAGGATTATCATCATCATTAATTTTAGCCTCGTATGTGCTATAGTTTATTTTTTGAAAATTGTGTTCTTCTGTTTCAAATAGCGGTTTAAATTTTTTACAATATAGACACCAATCAGCATAGAATAAAATTACCTTTTTTCCTCCATCATCAATTATTTCATCAAATTCATCAATTTCTAGATTTTTCATATTTGTTGAATTATTTGTTTTATTATTATTAGTTTATTGAAAAATGATACTAAGGTATAATTTATTGTGAAAATAAAATGTTTGATCATATTTGATTCGAATTTCTTTCATTTATTTTAAAAATCCCATCACTTAACGAAAATACATATCTATGATTGGTTATCTTTGTTCCTCTCAATTTTACAATGTCAAGTGTTCTTTCAAATTCGTTGTTATTCAAAAAATGTTGGTCTAAGGTAATCACACCATCTACGAGAAAATCTAATGGTGTAATATCTAATCCTTCATTAACTAAAATCAATCTTGCACCTGCTCTTTCTAACCATGTTTGTAAAACTCTTTCGTTATTTAGTCTTGATTCTTTATCCATAAAGCCCGCAACTGCATCCCAACTATCAATTATAATCAAAGGAGATCTAGCGTCCATTAATTGGCTTGTAATCCTTTCAAAAAGAGATTCAGGTTCGTCCAGTCTTGCATCTTCAACAAATGTTATATTATCATTTTTTTCAGAAGTCGACTTTAATTCTTTAATTTTTATTTTAAAATAATGAGCCATCACAGGATGTTGCAAAAAAAGACTTTTGGGAGAAACTCTTGTAGTCAAGTATGAGAAATTCGTTTTAATTTTTAATTCTTTTAATATTGTAAAACACAAAGTCGTTTTTCCAGTCCCCGGATTGCCTTTTATTATTATAGAGTAAGTATCTTTTTTTAAAAAGGAAATCAGTTCTGATGGAATTGTTGATTCATTTGATTTATTTACACTTTTAAGATTTTTCATTTTACAAGATAAGAAATGATTGTTTTAACATTAAATAAATATTCGTTTTAATTTAAAATTCTTTTTTTAAAACATTATCTTTTTTAAAAATGATTAACCTTTCGACAAAAAGAATTGCATACTATGGTTGTAAGATACATGAAAAGTTCACAGATAATTATTTTTTTAAATATTAAAAATCTCAGAGCCATGGATTTATTCCCCATTGATAACGTAAAGAATCAATTAATCCCTCTGCATAACCTATACTTAATATTGTAAGTTCCATTTTTTTTTGAATGAAAAATCTCTCTGCATCATTTAGATAGTTTTCTGCATTTTCCATAACATTGTACACTCCTTCATTAATATTTTCATTTTTGTTACTCTTATCTTCGATATAAGTTCTCATCTGTTTCAACGCCTCTTTAGCTTTTGGAATATATTTTTCTGCCATTGTTCTTGAGATATCATAAATATATTTGGAATTATCTCTTGGTTCGTCAATGGTTTTGCATAAAATCTTAATCGCATCAAATTCGGTAAAATGAAGTATGCCTGGTATTATTATTGAATGTGGTCCAATTCCAAAGTTGGCATTTATTAATGATCCTATTTTTCCTGCGATTATATTTTGTTCTGTGCTCCCAACACGCGAAGCAACGATCACAAAAGTTTCATTAGTTATTATATTATATTTTATATCCATTTCTACATCACTTAACATTTGAAATGCCTTCCCAGGATCAAGGAAAAATGGATTATCTTCAGTACCGTTGTTATTGTATTCAGTCAAAATCAAAGAATGGTTTCCTGATTTTAAATTATCATAAACGATATTATAAACACTTAGAGATGAATGTGGGTCCGACATTATTGTTACAGTTCTTCCAAATTTGTATAGATGTAGTCCAGTATCACCTATCAATGAAGTTAATCCTGATGCTGCATGGATAATGCCAATCTGAATCGAATTTTTTACCATTCTTACATATAATTCATTCAATGTAGTTGCAATAAATGGATCTCCGTAAGTCAAGATAGCAATAATTTCCTTAGATGCCAAAGACAAAATCTCTCTACCGTCTTCCACATACCATCTTGGAACTATCTTGATAATATCAGTTCTAATGTTATGGACATATAAAATATGACGTAATGTGTTTAATTCGGAATCACTTAATTGACTTGTATATCGCTCAATAAGGATTTTATCACATGTTTTTAGAATATCTAATGTATGGAGACTTATTCCTTGCGCACCATTTATTCCTAAACCTATAATCCACAGCATAGAATGTTTAAAAAATTAGATATATTAATTACATTCGCTCAAAATGCTGTTTAAAGTCAGTATCATAATTTCAAGTAACAGCATTAGATAAATTCGTAATAACCAAAATTATTTTTTTGATTCCTTTTGCTTATTGTGAAATCTAGATATGTGCGAAATAGCCTTTACATATATATCAACACTATCTAGATATTCTTGAATATTTACATGCTCATCCACAGTATGTGAAGAATGTGGATCGCCTGGACCGTATGTGACAACGGGAATCTGAAATGTATTACCCAGTATATTCATATCTCCAGTACCTGTCTTTCGTAACAATAAAGGTCTCTTCCTAAACTTTTCTATTATTGCTAGCGATAATGCTCTTACTAATGGTGAAGAATGTTCTGCTTCAAACGGCTCAGTGAAGTCTTCCACCCTAAATGTTGCTTTCACCCCATTATTCTTAGAAACTTGTTCAATAACTTTTTTTACTGTATCTAATACGTTTTGGCAGTTTGTATTTGTTGGAACACGTATATCCACAGTGATTTTACATTTTTGCGGGGTAACATTATGACTTGAACCCCCGTTAATTTCAGTCAAACTACAGGTAATGGAATCAGTTTTTTTTTCGGATGTTCCTATTTTTTGAATCTCTAATTTTATGGCGTTCCAAAAGTCATACATCTCTTCAATAGAATTTTTTGATAGCCATGGTGCACTTGCATGAGAGCTCTCCAATACATCACAAGTAAGCCTAATTGCCACTCTTCCTTTATACGAGATAGTAATATTGTTGATTCCACTAGGTTCACCAAAAATCGCATAGTCTAGATTAAGATCTCTATTTTTTACAAGTTGTTTTACTCCTGTAGCGTTGCCTTCTTCATCTACTACAGCCGCAAATACAAGAGTACCACTGTTTTTTTGGAATTCAGATGATGCCATCAACATTGAAATCAAAGGGGCTTTAGCATCAGAGGCACCACGTCCATACAGAAAACCGTTCTCAATTCTTACTGGGATTTTATTAGGTACTGTGTCCATATGACCACAGAGCAATATAGTAGGACTTCCACTTCCTTTCACTGCAATGACATTACCTACACTATCAATATTGGCTTGTTCAAATCCAAGATCCGTTACGCATCTGTCTTTTATCATGTTTGCTAATACACCCTCTGCCCTTGATGGTGTATAATACTCTAAGGCTTGTTTAAGAAATTCTAGTGAATATGTATCTGAAACCAATTTATTATGACATTTTAATTTTTAGGTGGTATATTTATTGATAGCATAATCTATTATCAAATCTTGAATTTGGATTCCAGTTACTTTTACTGTATTTTTAAACTCTGTGGTATTATTTACTTCGTGAACAACCAAACCATCTCTTTCACTTTCCATAAGGTCAACCCCCACAATCTCTCCACCAACCGCATTTGATGCTTTGATACATATTTCCTCCAGTTCTTTAGTAACAGGACATTTTTCTGCACGTCCTCCAAGAGCCATGTTAGTTTTCCATTCGTTTTCACCTGAATAGCGATAAATTGCAGCAGAAACCATATTTCCTATCACAATTGCACGTATATCACGAGGAGGACGTTTTACATATTCTTCAAGGTAATAAATATGATACAATGGAAACATATGTTCCCTGTCATCGATGACAGCTTTGGCAGCCTCTTTGTCTTTTAAGAGCGCTATTAATCTGCCCCAACTTCCAACAGTAGGTTTTATAACTACCGGATAGCCAAATTTGTCAAGTGCAGCTAATGCTGATTCGCTAGAAAATGCAGAAATAACTTTTGGGGTTTTTATCCCGGCTTTTCTTAATTTTACATGAGTGAATAACTTGTTTCCACAGATAACGGCGGTATTAAGTGGATTGATAACATTGGCTCCTAAACCTTCTAGAATGGCAGTTGAATGTAAATTTTTAAAATAGCTAACGCACCGTTGTATAACAATTGTATTATTAAATTCTCGACTCTGTACATCTTCCTCTTCTAAAGTAACAAATAAGTTCTTACAATCAAAATTTTTTACTAAAATTCCTTTTTTCCTTGCGGATTCATAAAGCGCTTTTTCTTCCCATCTGATCGTATCGTAGAGAAGAATAATTGGAGAGAGATTGTTGGATCTCTCTTTAATCACTGTCCCCAATCCTCGCCTACAACTTGAGCCGGTTTTGCAGAGAAACCCTCGTCAGTTTTTATTAATTCAAAACTTGCACCACAATCAGGACATGCAACTATTTCTCCTTCTATAGAGTCATCTGGTATTTTTATTTCGGCGTCACATTCTTTACAATTTATTGAATTCATTAAAGTATACTTACTCCTTATTTGGTACTTTAGTTACTTCATCATTAAGTATCTTTCTCTCCAATCTGTCATCAAGATAAATTTCAAGAACATCTCCCATTCTAAGTTCTTTTAATCCATGTGCTAGATTCTCTGCATCTTTTATATCAGTTTCAAGACCAAGTATGGATAATAGATATGCCGCGCCATTCTTTCCAGCTAGTTCGCCAAACACAATTTTTCTACGGTTTCCAACAGTTTTCGGTTCTAATATTTCATATGCAGAAGGATTTTTCAAGATTGCCGCTAGATGAGTTCCAGCTTTGTGTTTGTATGCACTATCTCCAACTATTGGTTTGGATTCCGGAATGGGTATCCTTGTATAGGTAGAAATTGTTTTTGATAAATCTTTAAGCATATGTAATCTTAAATTGTTATCTGATTTGTATATTAAATTCAGTGCTATTGCTGTTTCTGAAAGAGATGGAATACCTGTTCTTTCACCAAAACCATCAATTGTGGTATGAATCTGATCTGCTCCTCCCTCGCATCCTGCTAAAGCATTGGCTAAAGCCAAGCCAACATCATTATGACAATGTACATCTAGAGAACTTTTTGAACTATCTATGTTGTCATAAACCATCTTTACCAGATTATACATTCCACGTGGTCTCATGATTCCTACAGTATCGGGAATACTTATCCTTTCAATTCCTCTGTGATTAATTTCCCTGCACATATCTAAAAGAAATGATGGTTCTGTTCTGCTTGCATCTTCCACCGTAAATCTTGATTTCAATCCATGCGACTTTATATAATCAATTACTTCCAGTGCTCGTATTTTAGCTTCTTCTCTGGTTATTTTTAATTTCACTTTGAGATGAATATCAGAAACTCCCATGTAAGTGGCGACCCAAGTTGCACCAGTTCGTATAGCAACATCTACGTCAGATTTAATTGCCCTAACGTGTGCAACTATGTCTGCTTTTAAGCCTTGTTTCAAAATAGTTTTTGTTGCCTCGAAATGATCTTGTGAAACCACTGGACTGATCTCAATTTGGTCTACACCAAAGGAATCTAACATCCATGCGATCTGAATTCTCTGTTTCGTGGAAAACGAAACTCCTGGATGTTGTTCCCCCTCTCTTAAGGTTGAGTCTAAAATCCTTATTCTTTTTTTATCATCTAGTGAATTATATTGATGTGCATAATAGTTAGGATCATCTGATAAAAGTGACATTTACGATTAATCTTAACATTATTCGTATTTGATATAAACTTTATCGCAACGAATTAATGTAAAAACATCGAAAATTTGAAATGAAAGAGGCAAAATCAGCTTTAAAATATTCAATTTTAGTGATAAATTAGAGGATACTCACGAATTTAATCACAAAATTTATTGTTTAATTGTTTTTAATATAATTACTGTATTTGTATCTGATACACCCTCAATTTTCCTCACATCATCGATATACGAGTTTATTTCTGATATAGTGGGTGCACTAATTATCGCTGCTATATCATATTGTCCTGTTATTTCATATATTATTTCTATTCCACCTAATTTCATCAAATTTGACGAAACTTTTGAGGTATCTGCAGTAGAACTGACTGATATTAGGGTTATCGCACTGGTTTGTCCGCTAGTATTAACTTCTATAGTAAATTTTTTAATAATTCCCTTATCTGTGAGATTTTTTACTCTTCGTCTTACAGCTGATTCAGATAATTTAATTTCGTTTGCAATTTCTACAAATGGCTTTCTTGAGTCATTTTGTAATATTTGTATTATTCTGGTGTCGTAATCGTCAATTCTATCTAACATTTCTTCGTTCTTCCTCCTTTGTAATCAACAAATCCATTATTTCCAATGACTTTGATATCATTAATTCATCCATCACCAAGGGAGGTAATAGTCTAAGAATATTTCTTCCCGAATATAACATTATTAATCCATTATTCAATGAATCCATTAATACGTCTTTAACATCAAATCTTAATTCTACTGCTAACATCAAGCCTCTTCCACGAATATCACGAATTATTTTGTGTCTTTCTTTCATTGAGCGCAGTCCTTCCATAAAATAATTACCCATTTTAGTAGCGTTATCTACCAACTTATCTTCCACAAGTGAATCTATGGTGGCGCTACCTGCTGCACAGGCTATAGGATTTCCTGCAAATGTAGAGGAATGTTCACCAATTTTGATTGCATCTATTATTTCATTTTTGCATACAGTTAATCCCATAGGAATTCCTCCAGCTATTCCTTTTGCTAAACACATTATATCAGGAATAGTATCCCAATGTTCTCCAGCCCACATTTTTCCTGTTCTTCCTAATCCCGACTGAATTTCATCAAAAATTAATACTATATTATGTTCATCACATATTCTTCTAATTTCTTGAAGATATCCTTCTGGGGGAACAAAAATTCCTGTCTCTCCTTGAATTGGTTCTAATATTACAGTTCCAATGGTCTCATCTATGGATTCTTCTAGTTTGACCGCATCACCATAGGGTACAAATTTAACTCCCTCAAGCAATGGCATGAATGATTTTCGATATTTTTCATTGAAGGTTACTGAAAGGGCACCAAATGTTTTGCCATGATATCCTCCGTTGGTAGAAACTATTCCATGCTTTCCTGTATATTTTCTTGAAAATTTAAGAGCGGCCTCAATTGCCTCTGTTCCGCTATTACTAAAAAATACTTTAGACAAATGTTGTGGAGATATACCAGCAAACTTTTTAAGAAAATCAAGTCGGGTATCATTATAAATGGACATATGGCATGTTATGAGTTTATCAACTTGATCTTTAATTGCTTTTACTACTCTTTCATTACAATGTCCTACTAGGGCTACACCATATCCACCCATACAATCAATGTACTCTTTATCGTATTTATCCCAAAGTTTTGCTCCTTTTCCACGAGATAGTGTTATGGGAAATCTTTGATACATATTGCCTAAAAATTGATCTTCGCTCATTAGTTGGATATCACCGTACAATTAGTATGAGATATGGCAGTAGATATAGGATTTTCTACTTGTCCAGACGCAATTATGGTTTCAGAGACACCCATAGCTAGTGCCTCTGTGCATGCAAGCACTTTTTTTTCCATCCCAAAACCTATTTTTGGTAAAATATTTTTGGCTTGTTCATAGGTCATTTCCTTGATAAGATTATTGTCTAATATCAATCCATTTACATTTGTTATAAAAATTGCTTTTTCTGCCATCAATCCACCAGCAATATTTGCTGCAGCTCTATCACCATCAACATTCAAGAATTCATAATCTTCACTTAATGCAATAGGCGATATAACCGGAAAAAACTTTTTTTCTAAAAGTGCATTTATTAATTCTACATTTACCCTTGAAATTTTTCCAGTATATCCTCCATCAATAACCATTTTTCTTCCTTTTTCATTTAAGATCACAAGCTTTTTTTTCCGTTCTGCATTTAAAATAGAACCATCTATTCCAGAAATTCCTACAGCATTAATACCCTGTTGCAGTAACATCCTGACAATGGTTTTGTTGATTTTTCCAGACATTACCATTGTATAGATTTCAGCTGTTTCTCTATCAGTATATCTGCTTCTAACTCCGCCAGGAGACACAACAAATGTTTGTTCCTTACCCATCTTGTTACCTATATTGGTGACTTCCTTTCCTCCACCATGCACAATTACGATATCGTCTGATAAAGAAAGATTTTTGATATCATGTATAGTAGATGGATGAAGTCCATCTACTACACTACCACCTATTTTTATAACTATCATACTGGAGTCAGTGGTGTAAAATACAATCCTTCAGTTTCGTTGTAACCAAACATGACATTCATATTTTGAATTGCTGAGCCTGCGGCACCCTTCATGAGATTATCCGATGCAGAAAGAGCTACAACTCGTTGATTATCTTCATCTATGTCGAATCCAACATCGCAAAAATTTGATCCTATCAAAAATTTAGGATCTGGGAATTTGTACAATCCTTTTTTATCTCGTATCAGTCGTAAAAATGGTTCATTATTATATGATCTACGATATATTTTCCAAAGTTCAAGTTCTTCGATGGGTTTATTTAAAAATGTATGATTCGTAGTAAGTATACCTCTCACTAAATTAACTGCATGTGGACTCATGCTGATTTTAATGGGTGTATTTGCAATAATTCCTAATTCTTGTTCAATTTCACCAGTATGTCTATGCTTTGCTGGTTTATAAGGACGAATCACTCCATAACGCATTGCATGATGGGTACCAGCACTAAGCTCCGCACCTGCTCCAGACGAACCAATCTTACTATCGACAACTATGTGCTTAGTGTCAATCAGATTATTTTCAATCAGTGGCTTAATTGCTAATAATGAAGTGACTGCCATGCATCCAGGACAAGATACTAATTTTGCATCTTTTATTTCATTTCTATGTAACTCAGGAACTCCATATACTGATTTTGATAACATATCAGGAAACGGATGTTCCCAACCATACCATTTTTCATAATCTTTAGGGTTTTTAAGACGAAAATCTGCTGAAAGATCTATTACCCTAGTTCCACGTTCATAAAGATCTTTTACTATCGGACTTGCTTTTCCGTGGGGAACAGAGACAAATACAAGATCGCATGAATTAGATATCTTTTCAATATCTAAAGAGGAGAATGTAAGATCAATAAAACCCTTCAAACTAGGATGAATTCTATGAACATATTCACCAACAAGTTGTCTTGAGGTAACCATGCTAATTTCCACTTTGGGATGTGTTACTAATAGTCTTAGCAGTTCTCCTCCTACGTATCCTGATGCACCAACTACACCAACTTTCATTATAATGAATTTATCAATTATATTACATCTTATGAATTTTATTATCAGAAAAAATTTTTGTAATATTCTACAAATAACTTTTATTTTTTGACAAATGTTATAAGATAATCTAAAATTGCATCAGCAATATCCACATGTGAAACTTGAGATGCTCCTCTGAATTCTACATTATTATTGACCTCATGAACCACTAAACCATTATCCAAATCTTCCATAAGATCGATACCTAAAACGCCTTCACCAATTGCCTCGGAAGTTTTTATAACAATATCCTCCAATTCCTTTGTGATAGGTGCCGGCTCTGTTCTTCCACCTCTTGCAACGTTTGTCCTCCATTCTTCATTTGCAGAGTAGCGATAAACGGATGTTACTAAATTGTTTCCAATGACAATACATCTTATATCTCTAGGGGGTCTTTTGATCATTTCTTGAACATAATAAATTCTAGAAAGTGGGTTAGTATCTTCATCTCTGATCTCTAAAATCATGTTTGCAAGTTCTTGATTTCGAAGAGGAAAAACTCCTCGTCCCCAAGAACCAACTATAGGCTTTAAAACTTTTGGATATCCTATTTTTGTCAAAAGTTCTTTGACACCATCAGCACTAAAAGCAAAATGTGTCTTGGGAGTTGGTATGTTATTTTTTGATAATTTAAGCGTAGTTTTTAATTTATTTCCACATATATCGATGATCTTGGAAGAATTTATTACATTAGAACCAAGAAATTCTAGACAAATGGTTAAATATAAACTCCGATAGTGACTTAAGCATCGTTGGAAAAATACTTGTGAATTAAAATCAGATTGTTTATTTTCGATATTCAAAAAAATATTTTTTGCATCCAACAAGGTTACTTTAAGATCTCTTTTAACTGCTTTCTCGTATAGAATTTTTTCTTCGTAACGTATCTTGTCATACAAGATAGAAATTTCATCCATCAATTATTGGCCCCAATCTTCGCCTACCGTTTCTGCAGGTTTCAATTCAACTTTGTCTTCTGATTTTGAAACAATTTCAAAATCTCCGCCACAGTCTGGACAAGTTATTATCTCACCTACAATTGCATCATCTGGTAGATTAATTTCTGCACCACAATCATTACATTCAATTTTCATTTTTATATTGACCTTACTATTTTTTCCCTTTATTTAAATTATTTATTAATGCATTAGATGTTATCGATTGAAGACCCCAAAGTTCTACAAAACCACGTGCCAGGTTCTGATTAAATGAAGAACCAGACTCGTAAGTTGCAAGCTCGTTTTTATATAACGAAAAATCTGAAACTCTTCCTACGACCCTCAAATTACCATTGTGCATTTTCAGCCTTATCTTTCCATTAACACGTTTCTGTGTGACTTTGATGAAAGCATCAAGCGCTGTTTTTAATGGGTCAAGCCATAACCCTGAATACGCCAACCAACTCCACTGATTATCTACCTTCTGTTTAAACTGCAATTCTTGGGAAGTTAAAACCATTTTTTCTAAATCTTTATGAGCTTCAATTATAGTTATTGCGGCTGGGGCTTCATAAATCTCTCTAGATTTTATTCCAATAATTCTATCTTCTATATGATCAACTATGCCGATACCACAATTTCCGGCTTTTTTGTTCAAGATATCTATTATATCTATTAATTTCATTTTTGTTCCGTCTAATGAAACGGGAATACCATTTTCAAATTCTATCTCAACATATTGTGTTTCGTTGTTATCAAATTTTACAAGCTGAAAACATTCACGAGGTGGTTCATTGGACACATCTTCTAGATTTCCTCCTTCTATAGACCTTCCCCAAATGTTCACATCTATGCTGTATTTGTTAACTTGGGTATCAATACGAATATTCTCTTTCTTGGCAAAATCAACTTCTACATCTCTTGTCAAATTCATATCTCTAATAGGAGCAATAATTCCTAGAGAAGGATCTAGAGATTTTATTGTAATGTCAAATCTTACTTGATCGTTTCCCTTTCCGGTACATCCATGTGCAATAAAATTACAATTCTCTTTTTGAGCTATTTCAACCGTTTTTTTTGCAATTAATGGTCTAGCCAATGCGGTTGCGAGTGGATATTTTTCTTGATATAGGCCATTGGCATGGACACTTGGGATGATATAATCAGAAACAAATTCATCCTTTGCGTCTATAAAAATATGTTTTAATGAACCAATATCTAGAGATTTTTTTTCAGTTTCAGAAAAATCTTCATTTTGTCCACAATCTACAGTAACAGTAATTACATCTAGATCGTGTAATTTTTGTAGATATCGGATACATACTGACGTATCCAAACCTCCAGAATATGCTAGTGCTACTTTGTTTTTACTCATAGATGTGGCTGCAATGAACTAGTATTATATTTATTTATTTATATTTTAAAATAAAGTCCAATTTTTGACAGTTTTATAATTCAATAAGGTTTTATTTTACTTACGATTTTTTGAAATTGTGTATAAAAGGTACACCTTAGATGAGGTCAAGAGAAAAGTTATAGATGCTTTACAACACAATCCATCAGGAATGTCTAGCAATGAAATTGCAGATAAAATTGAGATAAATAGGACTACCTTGGCAAAGTATCTAGACGTTTTATCAACTATCGGAATAATAAATATAAAAAAAATAGGTAACGTGAATATATGGACATTACAACCTTCAATTTCAAAAATACGTGATGATTCTGATTTTTTTCATATACAACAATTATTTATGGAAGAAATTTTACAACATAACGAAACTCAAGCTAGTAAGATCATACTAAATTTATTAAATTCAGATTGCAATAAATTAAAAATTATTTCTGAAATAATTATTCCAACTATAAATTCAATCCATGCAACATACAAACGAGGACGTCTTGGAAAAACCGAATTGATTTCAACACAAAATAACATTTTGGATATAATCAATCTGATGCATTTCCATATTCCTTACCAAGAAAATATTATTGATAACATCCATCCAATATTTATAGTAGGAAACGAGGAACAAATACTCACTTCAAAATTATGGCATCTAGCATTTAGTATCGTTGGATGTTATCCGTTTTTTATTGGGAATGTTGAAAAACAAATCGATCCTTTTTTTGATATGGATTTACAAAGGTATATAATAAAAAATTGGAAAAATAAAAAGGGAACAACAATAATCTTTATTAATTCCTCTGAAGAAGGTTCGCTTAGGTTTTTATTTACTGCTATCAAGGAAATTAAATCGAAAATTAACACTGATTTTAAGATCGCCATTCACGGACCAGATGAAATATTAAATGAAATTTCGTATTTAAATCCAGATTACACAATTGTTGATTTTAAATCTTTAGTGGATCTATTAAAAGAATTAAAAATAATGGTTTAACAACAGATCTTTCAATTTACAACTAAATATTTGAAAAACAGTTTATTGAAGAATATTACATTAATAATATTGTCAAAAGGAAAAATAGAAAAAATAACCGTTTAAACTGTTAGGATAAAAGAATCAAACATATCTGTGAATGTTATAATCAAAAACCAGATCCATTATTACTAATATAGTATTCATCTTGAACATACTAAGAGATTTACTCCAATGATGTTATCTGAATGATTATTATTTGTCCAACCAATAAAATTAAAAAAATATAGGGTTTTTTGAACTCTAATTATCAAAAAATAAAGAATAGAAAGAATTTTTCTTCGATGTTATTTAGTATAATTCTAGACATTTTTTTGACAGTCATATGTATCGATATCTATAACATGAATACCATGGAGGTTATGTAACTTTTATTCTTTAAAAATATAGAATTATTAGAATGTTCAGAGTTTGACAAGTCTTATATATATTTTCATGATTGCTTTAGTAAGAATGTATAAACTAAACATTTATGCTATATTTGGGATTCTATTTCTATCCTATGTTTTGTTAGGAAATGACATGCAACCTCTTCAACCACGTTATTCATATTAGCCCAAGAAAACGAAGTAGAAATTGAAGCAGATATTGAGCAAGAAAATAAGTGTGCAAAAGATACCGAATGTGAAAACAAAAACGAGATAAACAACAAATTAACCATCAATGGTACTCAATCAGCACAACGACCAACAATACAATCTCCTGATGGCGAATTGACTGCAGAGTGGTGGAAATGGGAAATGGCAATACATTATGACATCAATCCTTTAGTGGATCAGACAGGAGAAAATTGTGATGTTTACCAACAAGGAGATGTTTGGAATCTGGCAGGAACTTTAGGCGGAAATGCAGAACGAGATTGTACAATTCCAGCAGGAAAACAGATTTTGTATCCAATAATTAATACATTTTGTTCAGAATTAACAGGCGAAGCACTAATTAAAGATACATTTGGCATTCCTAAAGCCGATCCATTTCTCCTTCACAACTTGAAGAAGGGTTAGAGACATGTGCTAAAAATCTTATCGACCCAGTTGATATTCTTGAGGCATCTATTGATGGAAAACCAAGAATAGTGGTACATAGAATTATAGATATAGAAGATGATGGAGAGAAAACAAAAACGCCTGCAACTTTTACCGCTACCCAACAGAAGCAGTCTATTGTTGTTACCGAAAAAAAATTGATAATATGTCAAATCAAATTAAGCAAAATCAAGAAGGTCTACAACTAGAAAATTCAATTTATATTCACAAAATTATTAGAACAAAAGGAGATGGTAATACACAGTCATATGATGGATTGGATTATCCTATAAAAAAGGAGAACTACAAGGGAAAAGTATTCTTTGTTATTCCAAAAATCGGACTATTGGTTCAAACTTTTATAAATATAAAATAAATATTTTTGAAGTAGACACATGATACTTTATTAAACTCGATCTTTTCAGGACATTTTATTTTAATATATCAAGTTCAATGTATTATTAATTTCATTTTTTTATACTCATTATAATAAGCCATTGTTCCCAAAACATACAAAATGATAGTTTAATTACCTTTCACACATCCTTGATGTTTTACTCTTCTATACGCGACTCTCAATTATCTGCCCTCTTTCATCCTCTTGTTTCAATAATTCAGAATTGAAACCTGCTATTTTTCTAGGATGTTTATTTAAAGAATAGCTTTTATTGTTTTGTTCCTCCAACCTTTTTTGTTAATCATCATAGTAATACATGTCTTCTATTCATACTTGTACCTCTTTTTTTTGATATAAATACATGATTTTTCATATGGGCCGAAAGGGAGTTGAACCCTCGACCTTTCGATTATCAGTCGAACGCTCCACCAAGCTGAGCTATCGGCCCAATTACCTTTTTATGAAATTATTGAGGTATTTATTCGTGTAGGTAACCCAAGTGAAGTTCTTTCATTATTAAATGATTTAAATATGTAATTCATATGAATAAATTTGAGAGTATTAATAACACAAGTTGATGCAATCAAAAATAAGAAATGTAGCTGTATTAACTAAATATAAAAATTACCGTGCTGAAAAAGCTGCAGGGAAGATTGTTTCGATTTTAGCAAATAAGGGAATTGAGGTGTTCTCTCTAACTGACACACCGCTAAAAAATACTAAAAAGATGGATGAAAAAATTCGGGATAAAATTGACATAGTATTGGCAATTGGTGGAGATGGAACTACACTTCGTGCTTTTAGATACATGTCAAATGACATTCCTGTTTTTAGTATGAACGTTGGTGGCACCCGAGGAATATTATCAGAAATTAAAACCGATTTAGTTGAAAGTTCGATTAATTCATTACTAAAAGGCCAATATCTTATAGACAAAAGAATACGTATACAATCATTTACCAAATCACAAGCATTCAATCCTGCTTTAAATGAAATTCTTATCTTAAGATCTAATATGACTAGAACACCAAAGATATCCATAAAGTTCAGAGATTTTCATATGGAACAATTAATGGATGGACTTATAGTGTCAACTCCCACAGGTTCTACAGGTCATTCTTTCTCTATAGGTGGACCAGTATTATATGAGAAACTAAATTGCTTCATTTTAGCTCCGATTGCTTCTGTAAACAAAATACCACAAATTGTGATACCTGCAGAAGACATTGAAATCAAAAGTAATGATAAAATTCACATGATTATAGACGGGCAAGAAACATTCATGCTTGATTCAGGTGAAGATTTGAAAATATCAAAATACACCATAGATGCTAGATTTATTAGATTAAAAGAAACAACACTTCATCAATTAGTAACTCTTGGCTTCTAACGATCTGATTCTGGATGCTAGTGCATTTTACTCAGGAATTGTGTTTCAATCTGGTTCTAAATGCTACACAACCTGTGATATTTTAGAAGAAATAAAACATCTACATAATAGCTTTTCACTAATAAATCTGGCTATACATACTGGGAATCTTGTAATAATGGAGCCTTCTAGTGAGATCAAACAGAAGGTAATTCATGTGGCAAAAAGAACCGGAGATTATACAAAACTTTCCTCTGCAGACATATCTATTCTAGCTCTTTCTCTTGAACTGAATTTACCATTAGTCACAAACGATTATGCTGTTCAAAATGTTGGAAAGTTGTTAGATATTTCTATTAAAAATGCTGGAATAGCAGAGATATCAAATATTAGAAAGTGGATAAGTACGTGCAAAACATGTAGAAAAAACTTTAGACCTCAGATAAAAGTTTGTGAAATATGTGGAAATAAGTTGACTAGAATTTATAGAACTTTAAAAAAAAATAACGTGTAACCATCTTGTCTTAATAATTTATGTATGAGTATAATCAATAAATCTTAATTCTTGAAAGTTCAAAAATATAAAAATAATATATCAATTTTCATTTTTATTATCATAATAGGAATAGCTCTATCCATTTTATCATATCAATATTCTTCTTTTACTTCTGATGAGATTAAAAAAATTGCAGAACAGAATGTTAGATCAAATGCAAAAATTCAGACCCATGATTTATCTAGAATACTCGTACATAGTCTTGATTCCATAACTACAAATTTAAAATTACTTACAAATCTGATTTTACTTAATAACACAAAATATTCCGATATTTACCTATTGATGACTTCTGCACAGGAATCTACACATAATTTAACTAATACTTATTTTTTGGTAAATGAAAAAGGTAAATTGATTATTTCAAGCGATGACACAAATGATAGTTTTACTAACAATAGAAACTTCTCCAACGAAGAATATTTTGCTATTCCAAAACAAACACTAAAACCTTATTACAGTAGTGTGATAGAATCGCATGGAGATCGTCCAGAACTGTTTTTATCATTTCCAATTATTAACTACCAAGATAACAACATCACAAATACAATAGGAGAGAATAAATTTTATGGAATTGTTGTCGCTTCAATTAGTATCAAATCACTTGGTAACTTTTTACAAAATGAATTATCTTCATCCTTCCTAAGCAATTTAGGTTTAATCGATAAAACTGGAATAATACTTTATGCGAGGGACCAATCTTTAATAGGAAAAAATTATCTTTCAAATGAATTTCAATCATTGATTCCAAAAGAAATTAAAGAAAATTATAATGCTATATTGAAGAACTCTTTAAGTGGAAATTCCGCAACCAATGATTTGACGTACAAAGGTCTAACTACAACTTTATCATATCAACCAATTATAATTAATGACAAACATCTATGGACACTATATATTAGCACGCCACATCAACTTGCCAGCAACGTTGGTTTTCTGATAAATCAACAAAAGAATTTTAGTACTATTATAGTAATTGTAATTGGTTCTATTGCTATTGGGATTGCATATCTTATTCTTTCGTGGAATAGAAGTTTAAAACAAGCGGTTGATACAAGAACATCTCAATTAAGATTTACAAATGTATCCCTGATGGATTCAAATAGAAAATTAGCAGATGCAAATAAACAACTTAAAGTACACGATAAAATGCAAAAGGAGTTTATCAATATTGCAGCACATGAACTGAGAACTCCTATTATGCCCATACTTGGAGAAATAGAGTTTATTGAACATCAATTAGACCCTGTTAAAAAAACTGCCAACGTTGATGAGGAGCAAATAAAATTGCTAATCAGAAACGCAAAAAGGTTAGACAGACTTGCATCTGATATACTGGATGTTACGAAAATTGAAAGTCAGTCTTTGAAATTGAATAAATCGTATTTTAGTCTAAAAGACCTCTTAATGGGTACGGTAAAAGATCTTACAAATCAGATTGGACTTGATGATTCCAAAAAGATAACCATAAACTACAAACCAATAGAAATAACCATTTATGCCGACAAAGATCGGATTCAACAAGTAATTTCCAATTTGTTGAGTAATGCACTAAAGTTTACTGAAAATGGCTCGATTTCAATTACTACTAAAGTAAAAGATAAAAATGTTTTAGTTACAGTAAACGACACTGGGTCTGGAATAGATCCAGAGATATTTCCAAGACTATTTTGTAAATTTGCAACTAAATCGGAAAAGGGTACCGGTTTAGGACTCTATATTTCTAAAAACATTATAGATGCACATGGAGGAAAAATTTGGGCAGAAAATAATAGTAATGCAAAAGGGGCGACTTTTACATTTAGTATTCCATATATAGTGGAAAATGAGGATTTTGAATTTTAGTATTGAATTTACCTAAATTATAAAAGTTTCATGCCACAACATACACAAAAAACTTCTTTAAAAAATTATATAATATAATTCAGTTTTTTTTAGTATAAATTTCTCATAGTAGTTCTATTTATAATAGATCAGTTCCTTTCATATCTTAAAATATTCCATTACTATGCTATAGCATTAACTTACTCAAGTCAAATATACTTTAACATAATCATGATGATGAAGGATTACGAAATATCTATCATATGGTCTATTATTATCGGTGATCATAACGGTTAATATGATCAATCTTTATGTTGAGGATATCTATGGATATCCATCGCAAAATAATGTCAACGAAAAGTCCTTCAAGGTAATCAAAGATGATTGTTTTTCTGAGAAATATTGTTTTGATATAGGATTCTTAAATTTTATGCCTATACCTTCGTTCAATTTAGGAAATTCATTTTATCCTATCACTCCTAATGAAAACAACATAAATAGCGGTAATACTGTTGTTCAAAATGCTGAAGTTTACCCGGAAAAAATACAATTTACTGATAAAATTAACAACCTAAATACCAAAAATGGAGAGATTCTAAATAATATTATTAAATTTATACCAAACGGATTACAACCACATGTATTTGATAGATTAGGTAATGGTGAAATTGATAGTAAGAATAATACTTTTAAAAATACATCCAGTTCCAATCAACTAACTAATAACAATCCACAAGATCAACTAACTAGCAACAATCAACTAACTAATAACAATCCACAAGATCAACTAACTAGCAACAATCAACTA
>CAZHFI010000008.1:0-7045 GCA_964531845.1 uncultured Nitrososphaeraceae archaeon | reverse complement strand
ACTAATAACAATCCACAATCCTCTCAAAACGAAATCCCCTTTATATTATCACTGCCGTTTCCATAATTGGTAATGATGTAATTTGATTTTTTATACAATTCGTGGTAAAAAATATTAGGAGTTTTTTTAAATTAGGAAACAGGGATGTGAGCGAAGTTAGCCCAGCCTGGTTAAGGTACGAGCTTCCCAAGCTCGGGATCGCGGGTTCAAATCCCGCACTTCGCATTGAATTCTAAATTTGACCATAGTCCATGATTTTTGCAATCATTACAACCTTTATTATTGAAGGAATTAGGTTCAAATCAATGATAGTACGCTTAAAGTTACTTCAAGATAATTTTATTGTTCAAAATAATATAAAAATAGATAAAAACCTTCATAGTTATTGTGAATAGATAATTTTACATGACATGATGTAATGAAACCATTGATAATAATATCTAAAATATGTAATACTTGAATCATTTTTTAAATATGAAAGAATAATAATATAACTAATCAAAATCATAGTTCTACCTTAAAAAAATTACTATCTGCTTTGTTGCATAACTATGATTTTCGTCGATTTTGATTAAAATAAAGAATATGGTATGATATAGGGAATTCATGTTAGCAATTTGTTCCTGTCAAAATTTTATTCCATATTGTCGATTTTCATAGTTGTGCAACAAAGCATTACTATCTATAGTGTAAAAAATATAGTAAATGATCAATTATTTGCAGATGGTTTGTATCAATATGATGAAATTTATTCTAGTCTATAATACTGATACATATACAAAATATCAAGACAAATTATGCAGCTGAATAAAGATTTATGATTATCTTTCAGAAAAGACATAGTTTATTAATTATTAAGTTAAATACATCTCGTTTAAAAAATTTACAATTACAAAATCTAGTAACTTATATTAAATATTTTTAAAAAAATCACAATAGTATGTATACACATATCATGAATATCATTAGTTTTTTATCGACTTTATATCAATATGAGGAGGATAAATTAACTTGAAATAGTTATTACATCCTTATTAACTAAGATATACTTATTCACAATTAAAAATTTTGCACCATTATATCTAAAAATATTATAAACTCTCATTCGATGATGATATTCATCAAGGAACAAATTAGTATCTTTCATTTTATGTATAGTGAATTTTCATAGTTTTCTATTTGATTACCAAATTATAATATGATTGTTGCTTTTTCTTTACATCTATGATGTATTATTATAATATTAGATGATAAATTAATGAGAACGAATTCTTATTCGATATCTTGAAGAGTTGAATAAAACTTAAACCCGGTGATAAGTGAAAAAAATAAAAAGAAGAAAAACTATATCCAAATGTGCCGTTAAAAGAAAAACCACGACCTCAAAAAATCAAATATATTTTTGTTACTGGGGGTGTTATGTCAGGTCTTGGAAAGGGCATTATATCATCATCAACTGCTAAATTGATTCAGTTATCTGGCTTTAGTGTATCATGTGTAAAAATTGATCCGTACGTTAATTATGATGCGGGCACGATGAATCCCATTGCACATGGAGAAGTATATGTAACAGATGACGGAGGAGAATGTGATATGGACATCGGGAATTATGAAAGATTTTTGAATATCTCGATAAAAAAAGAACACAATATTACAACAGGAAGAATTTATTCTCAAGTAATCCGGAATGAACGGTCTGGAAAATATCTTGGTCAATGTGTTCAAATTATACCGCATATTACTGATGCAATTAAGAATTCATTAAGAAAAATAGCAAGAGATGAAAATTTACAAGTATTGGTGATTGAATGTGGTGGAACGGTAGGAGATATTGAAAGCTTACCATTCCTAGAAGCATTTCGTCAAATGGTATTAGAAGAAGGTAAAAGCAATACCTTATTTATCCATGTTACACTTTCCCCTGTCTTGGATGTTGTCGGAGAACAAAAAACAAAACCAACTCAACATAGCGTTCAAGAATTAAGAAGAATTGGTATTCAACCAGATATTTTAGCAGTAAGATGTAAAGTAAAGTTATCAAATGAAACAAAAAAGAAAATTTCATTATTTGCTAGTATCGATGAAAACTGTGTTATTTCAAGTCATGATGCCGATTCCATTTATACAATACCAGAAATTTTGGCAGGTCAAGGATTAATGAATACCATAACTACAAAACTTGCTCTTCCAAAAAGGAAAATAAAATATCAAAATTGGAAATCAATTGCAAAATCATTTACAAATCAAAATAACTACATAAAAATTGCTATTGTCGGTAAATATGTGACCTTACCAGATAGCTATGTAAGTATTTACCATGCATTATCTCATGCGGGAGCAAAAAACGGAATTCGAGTACAAGTTGAATGGATTGAATCTGACAAATTCGAAGATCACGATAATCTTAAATATCTTGATAATTTTGATGGTATTTTAATCCCTGGTGGATTCGGAAAACGTGGTACGGATGGAATGATAAATGTCGCAAATTATTCTAGGTTAAAAAATATCCCATATTTGGGAATATGCTTGGGATTTCAACTTGCATTAGTGTCTTTTGCAAGAAACGTATGCAAGATAAAGGATGCAGATTCCACTGAATTTGATCAGACAACAAAAAATCCCATAATTGAATTCATGCCAGAACAAAGAACAATAAATGAAATTGGTGGTACAATGAGACTTGGAAGTCATGAAATTGAAATAAAACCAGGAACTAGAGCTTCAAAAATATATTTAAACAAGATTATGCATAGAAGACATAGACACAGATATGAATTTAATAAAAAATATTTTGATGTGATAGAAAGAAATGGCATGATATTATCCGGATTTTCTGATCATGGTAAAAGGACTGAAATATTAGAAATACCAGAACATAAGTTTTATCTTGGGATACAATATCATGCAGAATTTAGTAGTAGACCTGGAAAACCAGAAGAATCATTTGAGGAATTTGTTAAGTCTGCATCAATCAAATTTTGAGTTCATAAATCCGATTCCTTGCATCTCTAAGGGAAACCTTCTTCTTCACATATCCTTTTAACAATAAATGGCTAAGTGAAAGTCTAATTGTTCTTTCAGGCAGCATAGTTTTTGAATAAAGATCTTTTTGACTCATCGGACCTTCATATTCGAGAGTTTTTAAAATTAATTTCGCACTAGGAGGCATATTTAAAAGTTCTTCAGATAACTTGACCTTTTTGGCTAGTACAGCTGCAGCTGAATCAATATGTAATAATCTGATTAATTTCGCAGGAAAAGGATGTTTGTAGCATTCTAATGATTTCTTTACATTCAGTCTTTGAATACCATCCAAAATGACCTCCGAATGAAATCTACTCATAAGTTCTGTTACTTCCAGTTTTGACTCATTTGGAACAATCAAAGGCCTTCTGGTATTATCCACTGAATTTACAGAAACAACTACGAAAACAGCAGATTTTTGTAATACCATTGGTCCTCCAGCTGACATGGAATATGCAGTAGAACCAGTGGGAGTAGATATTATAATACCGTCACTGCTGTCATGCCATATATCTTCATCGTTGATTCGTAATATATACTCCATTAGTGTAGCACTTCTACTTGGAAATAAAGCTACATCATTTAATACAGGGACTACTTCCCGTCCATCCACCTTGACTGCTAATCTTATGACCTCGTCCATATAAAAATCCCCTTTCTTTAACCTTGGAATAATTGATTCTAATTCCTTTAAATTGAATTGAGCCAAGAATCCAGTTGAATCTGTTTCATACACTCCAAGAACTGGTGGAGTATCATGTTTAATGGAATGAAAATAGTCTAAAAATGCCTTATCACCACCTGAAATTAGTATTAAATCAATATTTTCAAAAGAAGATGAATTAGGATTTTCACTAAGAATTTTTGTTGAAATTTTAAAATTTTCTATTATTTTTTTTATTTTTTGGACTAAAATTGGATCATTACCAATAACTCCTATATTCATTTCTAGAAACAGTAAATTCATTTCTAATTTATATATGCATTCAATCTTGTGAACAGAGATATCAAAAAATCCTGTTATTAAAATATTTGTAAAAATGAAGAGATTAAACTAGAATCAATTCGTAGTAGACAGAGATTTCGACTCAACTTTAGATAATATTTTTATCTACTCATTTAGATTGAATTTATCGTTTCGTATATCATTTTACATATATGTAAAATGATATCCAATTATCTATGTGCACCAAATCACAATTTTTTACACATGAATACTCATCATCAAAATCTTCAGCTTGATCTTTGAAATTCTGTTTTGGTCTTTCTAGTTCTTTTAGCATATGACTAATGGATACAGTGTTCTAGTACCAATGCATATCAGAATACTGCATACCATATCAATCCATCAAAACAAGGATTTTTTCCGTATTTTCTGGCCATCATTCTATGGATTACTCTTTAACAATCGGCTTAAGTTGAGATATATTGATTCTAAAATGGATCTTCATTCTTTAGGTAATAATCTCAAAAATAATTTTTTATTTGATCCGGATTTCTGTCTCCTCGATGATAAATGTGAAAATACTTCTTTCTATATGTATGGCAATAACCAAAACTTTGTATACAATTCCAGATGGACACATACGTAACTTCTTTTTCTATCTCCAAAGATGGTTATTACATTACTTGTATTTCAAAGATTCAAAACCAAAAAATATAGATACAGAGTACATTACTACAATAGTAGATATTCTATTTCTTCCAAATGTAATAGACATACATTAGAGATAAGACATTCACAGGTATGGATCTTTTGTTAAATTAACAAAGCCAAGATTTCCATCCAAAATAATTTTTTAATATCTCCAATTTTTTTAAAACTCTAGTTTAAATATTAATGAGCTATTTTATTATTTGATCAGAATTGTATAATTCAACACAGATTTAAGGTTAAATTTGAATATTTCAATTATAACTATCGGAAGTTTATATACTGAATTCATTAAGTTATGTTTTTCAAAAACATATCATATTATATTTAACAAAATTGATTGATTAATTTCTTTTTGATTATAACCAGAAGCTTTAAAGTATGGCACAATAAATGAAATTAGTATGCCTAAGAAACGAACTAGTAGAGGAAGAACTAAAGGTGGTAAAGGCAGTTCCGGAACAGTTCATTGCAGTCAATGCGGAGCTATGGTACCTCGAGATAAAGCCAAAAAAATCACAGGTCGAATAACATTGGTCGAGCCAACTTTAGCAAAAGAATTACGAGCTCAAGGCGCATTTATTTCTCCGGCTACTGATGTTAAATTCTATTGCGTATCATGTGCTGTTCATCGAGGGGTCGTGAAAGTAAGATCCGAAACTGAACGTCGAACGAATACGAAATTACGATAATTATATCTTTTTTAATGTAAAAGAAATTCTTTGTATAATAGTTATAATACACATCATAATTATTATAAATAAACCAAAATCTAAAGAATGTTGAATAGGAATTAATCCGAATAAACCCAAAATCAATATTCTTTCAGCCCGTTCTCCTACACCAACTCCACCCAGATTAATTCCTATGGATTCGGCTTTGGCTCTAATATAACTTACTAATAGAGAACAAGAAATTGCAGATATGCATAAAACTGGATGAGATAAGTTTCCAATAGATATACCAATAAAAATAATAGATTCTGAAATTTTATCACTCACAGAATCAAAAAAACCTCCTCTAGTGGAATTAGTATTAGTCGTTCTCGCCACAGCACCATCAACTATATCAAAAAAACCAGCTAAAAGCAATAACAAACTTGCTATGGTTCTAATAAAATAATCTGAATTTGGGAAAAAAAATGCAGATGAATATACAAAACTAGTTAAAATGGAAAAAGTCAGACCGATGACTGTCCAAAAATTTGGACCGAGTCCAGTCTTTGCGAAAACCAATCCAATTTTTTGAAGTATTGGATCAATGTTTTTTCTGAATTTATTAAGCACAGATTTGAATTATCATGTTTAAATGATGAATATATACATATCATACAATTCTATAAAAATTACATGACTTTTAATACCAATAAGAATTTATAAAAAAAGTTTTTCACTAAAAATTCTTTATAAATTTTTTATGTAGTAATGTCTACTATAGTTAATAAAGAAGTAATTATTACCATAACGTTACTTTTGATGAATAGAGTACTTGTAATTGGTCTGGGTCAATTAGGACTTCCCGTTGCAAAATATGCAAAACAAAAGGGGTTTGATGTATATGGATATGATAAAAGTCAGAAAGCTATGGAACGTGCAGAACAACTGGCTGGAATCAAAAGTTCTACTAGTTTTAAAGATTTTGATGTTTACATAATTTGTATTTCTACACACAAAACTGAAGATATCTTTAGTCCACATATAGATGGATTATTGTCTATTGCAAAAAAATTATCTTATGAGGCACGAGATGGTGCTTTGGTATCAATTGAAAGTACCGTTCCAAAAGGTACATCAAAAAAGATATTCGAATTGCTCAATCATAGACTACACGTTGTTCATGCTCCACATAGATGGTATGCATTGGATGAGGAAAAATACGGAGTAAATCAATTACGTGTTATAGGAGGAGTTAGTAATTGTTGCTTGAGATCCGGCATCCAATTTTATGATGGAAGGATTTCTAATTCAATAGGATCATCTATGACTACAGGAAAAATCATTGAAAAACAGTCTCCATTGGGATGTGATTGTATTTCTAAGGACGATAAAAATGAATCAAGTAGTATTGAAATTGAACTACCAGACATTGTTAAACCATACAACAATCCTAGTATGGGAATATCAATGCATCAAGTTTCAAAAATCGAAATTGCAGAATTAACTAAAATAATTGAAAATTCTCACAGATTCTTACAAATCGCATTTGCTGAAGATCTCTACATGTACTGTCAAGTCAATGAAATTCCTTTTTCTGAACTACGTGACGCACTAAATACAAAATGGAATGTAGAAATTCTTGAACCCAGAGAGGGGATAGGAGGACATTGCCTTCCTAAAGATACAAAAATGTTTTTACATTCATCAG
>CAZHFI010000007.1:0-50171 GCA_964531845.1 uncultured Nitrososphaeraceae archaeon | reverse complement strand
AAATCATAAACATCTGTAGATGTTTAAAATTTGAACCTCTATAAGTAATAAACACCTAAACATGTTTAAAAATTAGGTCATATACATGAAATCATGTTTAAAATTTGTGTGTGACATACAAGCGTGTACCTTGGTGAAAAATTTAAACATGTATTCACGCATAGTAAAATTTTTACTAAACAAATACATGTTTCCTCACTTAAAACCAAAGTTTTAAGGGAATTTCCAGAAAAACTTAGAAAGAGATAATTTACAGTAATTTTTTCCAACGTATTATAAAAAATATTAAAGTTTATCTTTGAAAAATAAAACCGTTTGTAACTAGATAATTTACTAATTATTCTTTCTCTTTTTCTTCATCTGTTTCTATCAGTGGATTTTATTAACCATTAGGATTAGTAGTTAGAAAACAATAGCTGCTTTTGTATGAAGTATCTCCACAGTGTATTGTGCAATTGCAGTGAAACTAGCAATGGATTCTATCCTATCCATTCACAATATGCGGACCTCCGAGTAATACCATCCAATTGCAATTCTTAAAAACAATCAGTTAAGACATGTTAAAAATATTTCAAATTAGACAAATTTGTTAAAATCTACTATTGGTTAAAGTATCGATAGTAGATTGTTATTATCTATCTATCTATCTATCGGTATAGTTAGTACATCATTCTAGATGGTGGACCTATAAGCAAAGGTCTGGCTTAGAAATATGCTAGTTGTGGGAAAATTCCTTCAATTGCTAGTGGTAATACGGATGCTATCCAGGATTTTCAGACTGTATGTCCTGGTATGATATCTACATGTCTGCAATACACGGATTAAAACACTATCTGCATTCACCGTATGAAAATTTTTAATTGAACGAGTAAATTTTTGATAAAGGTTCAAAGACAGGATAGAATAGAAGGTTTTGATGATTATTATCTCTGTACTGGAAAACAAATTGTGATCTATGTCATATCCACAAATGGATATCGTTCTTTGTCTTGATGTACAACGATTTACGAAATTATAAATTTAAAATAGAATTAGGAGGTGAAGTTGTCTTAACTTAACAGAGCCAAAAATAATATCATTTAAAAATTTTTATATCATTTAGAATTTCTTTAAATTTTGATACTATGAAAGTATAAAGATATGTAAAGTCCACTAGGTGATTTTCTAATAATCGATAATAATAAAAAACTATTTACACTTGTAAACATTAAAAACAAAAGATCACTTTCAATATTAAAAATGAGTTTTATGTTGTTCATTTTCACTAAAGATTGTACAATTCCACTGAACGTATCACATTTCTTATCCGCCTACACGTTTCTTCATGTGATTTAAAAGGAGTTCAATGAAATGAGTACTTTTTTGTTAAGTATTTAATGAATTATTCATGCTTCTTGAACCTTGGTCTTTCAACTTTGTAAGTGCAAAATGTTATTGGTCTATCATGTCTAGTATTAGTAGTTTATCAATTGTTCCCATATCACACACTATTTCGTTTTGAATACATATTGATGTGTATGTCCATATGGTCTATCATAATCTACAACGGTTTTCCATGCTTTCTGATGGAAACTTTTAGTAACCAAGATGTTTTCTTCTGCATCATGTTCAAAGAATACACATGACATAATAAATCTGCTAGTCTTCAAGTACGGATACTGTCTATCTCTTGTTTCCAGCAACTTTGATCCATCTATCTGACTGAATTCTTTTGAATTTTTATGCTCAAATACGATACATTCTGCCTAATTTGCGGTTTTGATAACAGTATATTCAATCCATTTTTGCATAGTAATTTGTAGACCGTCAGGTATATAATTCTGATATGGTACTGATTTTAAAGAATTCCCTTTATTCTTGCATGGCATCACATCATATACAATTGTCTAATTTTCAATCTCTTTTGTTCTACTTGTCTTTCAGTTCTGTGTATCGTATGATGCGGTCTTGAACCTTTTAGAGAGTCGACCATATCCATCTTTTTGTTTGATATCTATGCCGTATCTGTAGAAATTTAGTTGAGAAATGTTAATTGTCTTACTGATATCTTTTAGTCGTCCATTCATCCATCATTTAATTTACGTTTGATGCATACATGATGGTCTTATTTTTAGATAATCTTTTCTATACTGCATCAGGGATAAAACTTCTCTACCTTTTCTATTAGTGTATGAAGGTAAAAGAATGTAACAACTGGTACAAGATTATACATTGTTCACTAATGGTGAATTAGGAGTATTCTCACTGTTTTGTAGATAAAACCTTGTATAAGATATAATCAAAGTATTATGATATTAATGAATGAAATCTAATTCAATTATAATTGATATACATTATATATAATTCATCAACATTTATTGATATCTGATTAAACCTACCAGCCATAATTTATGATAATTATCTGACACTATTAAATTATGAATTGTACTCTAGAATTAATGACTTGTATGGTAAAAAAAGTCACATATAGAAATAAATAAAAATTCTTTTGATTTTATTTAATATTCAAAACATTAGTCAATTAGACAAAATTTTATTTAGAAATTTGAGATTTCTAATATATATAAATAAACCTGAGTATTTATACAATTAGTTTAAAAAGAACTGAAACTTTCCATAATTCTTTTTTTTATATGTTTTTAGTTTCAAATATCCTAATTATCCACGTGACATTTTCTAGGCTAGAAATGAACCTGATGGTTAGCTTATTTTTGAATATAAAATGGAGAAAAAATAAAGATAAAATTTTAGGCTTCTATATTTCCTGCGTTAATTTGGTCTTCAGAATTATTCTCACATTCTGTGTCATCATGACATTTGTTTTTTTGTTTTATCTCAGAATTAACATCTACATTTATTTGTCCAGGTGGACTTTGAGTTTCAATTAGTGTTCCTGAATTATTCACACATTCTGTGTCATCATGACATTCGTTCAATTGTTTTAGGTCCAAATCAACATCTAAGTTTGTTGCCACTTCTCCATCAGTCGCAAGGGCATATCCTATGCTGTTGACTGTTACAAAGGTTCCTGAAATTAGCAATGACATCGTTACAAACAATCTATATGTTAAAATCTCAGATTTCTTCATTATTAATCTATCTTATTATATATTGTAATAGTATATTTGACTTGAGTAAGTTAATACCGAATCTAATACTGAAATCTTATATGAAAATAATTAATCAAAAAAATACTAAAAAATTGGTATTAAAAGTTTTACAGTATTTTTAAAGATACTTTGAATTTAGTCACATATTGATTTTATCATTTGAGTAACTTTTAAAAATATAAAAATTAATAAAAATAGATTATTTTTATAACTTACTACATATTTAATTGTCTTGTCTACTAAATGATTCGTTAAATCTTCTTTTAAAACTTCTATCTCTTCCATCTGCAAAATTCTTTCTATTTGAGAAACTTCTATTGTTTCCATATCTGGTGACGGTCTTAACAAATCCGGTATTTGAATTACCATATCTGTTGCCTGAGCCATATGATCTTCCTCTTTGACGATAATCACCATAATGATGCCTTTGCGGCACTACTGGAACATCTATTCCCATCTCATCGTTTAATTTTCTTATAGGGAATTCCGTCCTTTTTATTATTCTGCTAAAGTCGTCAATTCTTTCTGGAGAAACAAGTGAGATTGCCCTTCCTTTCGCTCCAGCCCTTGCAGTCCTACCAATTCTGTGGAAATATGTCATAGGATCTTCTGGGATATCATAATTTATAACATGACCTACAGAAGGAACATCAATCCCTCGTGCTGCAATGTCTGTTGCGACCAAGATGTCATCAGTCTGTTTCCTAAACCTGAATATTGCATTATCTCTTTGTTTTTGAGAAAGGTCTCCATGTATTGTAGTTGCTCTAAATCCTTCTTCCCTTAATTCACGTAATATTTTTTCTGTCCTTTGTTTTGTAGAAACAAAAACAATTGTTTGCTGATTTTTGTCTCTTTTCCTAATAAAATCACACAGATGCTTAAATTTTTCATTTTCTCTTATTATTAAATATGATTGGTCAATTGTTTCTAATGTAACTTCTTCCTTATTGAGTCGAATTTCTTCGTAGTTATTCATATATTCTTTGGCTAATCTCACAATTTCTGCAGGCATAGTAGCTGAAAATAGGCAGGTCTGTCTATTCTCATTTACATAGAATAAAATAAATTTTATGTCATCAATAAATCCCATATCCAACATCCTATCGGCCTCATCCAACACAACATACTTGACTTCTTCCAATTGGATTGATCCTCTCTTAATATGGTCTATTAGTCTTCCAGGAGTAGCTACAACGATTTGTATTCCTCTTCGTAATTGATCAAGTTGTATTGAAATACTCTGACCTCCATAAATTGAAACAGTTCTGATACCAACATATTTAGAAAATTTATTCAATTCATTAGTAACTTGAATGGCTAACTCTCTTGTAGGTACCAATATTAGTGCCTGAATTGGACCTTTTTGCTTTATTTTAGTTAATATTGGTAAAGAGAATGCCGCCGTTTTTCCGGTACCTGTATGTGCTTGACCTATCATGTCAATACCTTTTAAAATCAATGGTATCGACTTCTCTTGAATTGGAAATGGGTTCTCGAAGCCATTTTCCTTTAAAGCCTTTGTTATGTCGTTTTTTATTCCTAATTGTTCAAATGTATTTTCCATTTTGCTTTTTTCACTTAAATCACAAAAGCTCGGAAAAAATGAGAAGTATAAAATCTTAACTTAACAAATTCGCCGTATATCTTTTGTCCAAACTTGTTTACCAAGAAGAAGTATATATTGTATACGGAATTCTAGATTTGATACAGGGGCAAGGGTTGCGATCAAAAAAATATTTGATAATCTACAACTCAAATTGGTTTTGATTAATTAAAAATCATTTGAATTAATAATTGAAAAAAATAAGATAATAATATATATAAAATTTTTATATAATTTCACTATGGCATTTTCTGATAGATATATATCATCTGCTATCTCTATTTTATTTTGTATTTCTTTTCTCTACAATACTTCATTTCAAGAAAGTTCTGAAAATTTTAAATTTTATAATTCAACCAAAACTGATTTTACAATTCAATATCCGGAAAATTGGTCAGTATTGGAAAATTTCAATCTGAATCAAACTAATTCATCCAAATCTGTAGAATTTATAACTCCATTTGATCCATCAGACCTTATTCAAGAAATTTTTATAGTGAATTCAATTGCACTTCCTGGAGGAACTACACTAGACCAATTTGTTAGTAAAGCATTAAACCAATTTAATAGAACTTATGCCGACTTTAGTTTGATATCGCTAAATTCAACCAAACTGGGTAGTAATTACAATGTTACACATATTGCATATTCCTATCGGGCAGGTATGGATAAATTGGATATTAAATTGGTAATGACTCACGACATTGTCGCATTTAAAGACAGGGTTTATGTTCTTACATTCGGTACACCCCCAAATTCTTACTATGATTTTCTACAGATAATTCAACAAATGCTTTCTTCGTTCCGGATCAAACAATGAAGAGAATTTTTTTAAATAAATCAATTTTCACATAGACTTTAAGACACATCTTACCAAATAGTATATTAGATAACTTTCAAAAATATTTTCTTGCGATAACGCTTTTACTGTAATATCGTATCAATCTAAACTATCCTATAAGGATATTATACACCATAAATTTTCAAGAAAAACTAATAGCAAATATTAGGGTTGGAGATAACAAAAAAGTGTAGGATAAAGATTATTTTTTATATCCATTTATCTAACAGAGTTAAGAATAAAAATTATTTCAATCTATTGAGATGATAATAATTTAATTATGTTTCTCAAATAAAGATGCATTAAAATATCTACTATAGGGATTATAATTCCAACAAACTTTTGTTTCTAAAAATTCTGTTGGCATTAAAATAGACGGTTTCATAAAAATTTTCTTTTTTAAAAAGTCTAATGGGTTCTCTGCTATATCCCTTTTTTACCAACAATTTCTAATCTTACCACATCTTGAAAATAAGGCCAATCGTCAAATCAACAATAATCCTAATTCTTTTCTCTATGGATGGCAATCTTCCAATATAATATGTGTGCCAAAACCACAATGCCAGTAATCCTTGATTTTTAACCCAAAAATCATTCCAACCCCATTCTTTTTCCAATTAGCGCCATTATGCTTTTTGTTTTGTATCTAAACTTTGCTTTTCTTAAGGTGTCTTCATTGTTTTTTATTTTAAATTCTATATTTTTTACTACTTCACTGGCCTGTTTTATTGCATTTTTAGCGGTAGGTGGGTATGTCCTTCCCATATTATAATCCAAAATAGATGTACAATCATCAATCGCAAATACTTTATCATATCCATTTAAGTGAAGATATTCATCTACAGCTAATCTACCAATTTTATCATGTTCACATAAGATATTAGTTATTGTTGCATTTGTCTTAACTACTCCAGTCCAGATAATAGTACAAGTTCATATGGTTGTATTGTCATCTAATTTAACACAGTCTTTTGTTGCTCCTACCATTGAAGTGTTTAATATAACCTCAATACCATGTTCTTTAAGTTTTTTTAATGCAAATTCTGCCAAATCCATAGATACTTCGGGAAGTATCCTATGTACATATTCTATCAAGAAAATTTTAATATCCGAGTCACTTAAGTTATGATAATATTAATTGACTGATTTCCTGATGAAATCGTTGATTTCCCCAACAATTTCTACCCCAGAAAATCCCGCACTCACTACAACAAACGTAAGCAATTTTCTTTTTAGTTCTTCTTCAAAATGTTATAGATTGGCTTGTTCTAGCATATCAATTAAATGATTCCTTACATTAATTGCATCATCAAATTTTTTAGTGTAAAACTGTTTTCCTGAATATCCTTATTTCCAAAAAAATTTGGCTCTCTACCCAAAGATATAACTAGATAATCCCATTATATAGTATGATTTTTTTGCCCTAGGGTATCACTTACTCTTCCTATATTGTGATTGATAGTCACATTTTTGTTTTCTAAATCTACTTTGTCTACATTCGCTTCATAAAATATTCCCTTCTTACAAAATGTTCTTAGTATGGTAGCCAAATGTCTAGTCTCTATACTGCCTGATATGCCATCAGGCAACATTGGGGTAAAAAGAAAAAAGTTATCTTTACTTGTGTCATACTTATCTTTTCTCATCTTGAAAAATCTTTTCTAGTCTTTTTAAAACCTCAACGCCTCCAAAACTACCACCTAAGATTAAAATTTTTATCATTTCACTATTTTTAATCTCTTCAGAGATGATTCTTCACAAATAATCTGCTAATTTTAGCTTGTTTGCCTTGTGAGTAATAATGAACTATAAAAAGATATCCATAGTTTAATTATTCTATGAAGAAACTTTAATGAATTATTTCATGTTTAATAATTATTACTTAATTAAATTTTATGATTTAAAAAATTTCTTTATAATTATATATAAAAAACAGAAAAACATATATTTTTTTAGTGTTATTTATATACATGGAATTTGAATTCATAATCCCAAAAGAAATCAATTTACATTTATTAAATTTTGGCAAAGAGTTATGGGAAATTGATTACAACAGCTTTGGATATTGTGAAATGTGTAATTCTAGGATAGATGAGTTTGGATATTGTTCATGTGGTGGAGTAGCCGACTGAAGATTTCAAAAACATATGATTTTACAACTTTAAATTAAAGAATTAATTTTGTCATTAATTATAAATGTATTAATGATAAAAAAAATAAAAATATTATTTTAAATTTTATAATTTCATTAAAAACAAAATCAAACAGCTCCTCTACTATTTGGAATTTGATATATTCACGATTTATTAACTGAATAAAGAAATGTTGTCAAGCAAATGATAGAAAATGGAAAAAATAAAATTGTTTAATATTCTTTCAAACTCGACTCTATCATTCATATGTGAGTGTAAAACAAAACCAAATAATCTTAAAAAGGATTATTAATTGTATAGCTTTATCATAATGGATAATCTACTGATGCCATTTACAATACAAGAGTTATAAAATTATTTTAATTTTACAATAAATAGGTGAAGACTAAAATTAGCAGGTTTGAAAATTCTGGTAACAAAAGTTATAGATTTCACATTTACTTACTGTATATTTACATTACTAAAAACGACAAGTCAAAAAGTTTGATTGTGTTGGTGTACTTGTGGAATTATCAATCGATATTTTCCAATATTAGTAGATATCGATTTCGATCATCAGAATTAAGTTTTTGTATAATAAATTTTCTCTGTTTTCTATGACATTGTTCTACTATTCTTCACTTTTTTATTTTCTATTAAACTAATAACTTTGAAATAAACCAAAATATACACTTTTATGAGCATTAATTTAAGTTTCAAATGCATTTGACTTATGGAATTTTAATATTTCCTAGTATACCATCCGAGAAATTTATAAAGATATTGTTGGAACAAATAAAATCTATATTTGATCAAAAAAAAATTTTATATGATCGGATCTTGTTTGAAAAAAATTTTTTTGTGATTGAATTTAATAACAAAGAAAATATTATAAAAATGTTTAATACAATTAAGAACATAATTGGAATAGAAAACTTTTACATTACCGAAATTATTTATAACACAGAATTTAAGATACTTGCAAAATACATTGTTGATGTAGGTAAAAAAGTAGTTTTTGAAGATCAAAAGTTTTGGATCAATATAGTAATGTCGACGTCCTCTGAAAAATTTCTTGAGGGTGATCTACAATTTTATGTTACAGGTCGTTTGATAGAAATTTTATCTAAAAGAAATATCCAACCGGCTAAAAATATACAAGATGCTAATAAAATAATATCTTGCTTTATATGTAAAAATAAAACCTACATAAGTTATGAATCATCTAAGGGCTTATCTGGTTTTCCTAAAAATTTTAGAAAAGAAAAAATAGTATCTGGAATATATGATGAAAATTCAATTTTAGCAACATTCCACTTAATCAAATTGGGATTTACTCCTCATATTTTTTTTCTTTTTTTTGACGAAGAAGATTTATTGTGGATTTTAAAAAAGTTAAAAAACGTTTTTATTTTTTTAGGAGAACGTAAAATTTCATTAGATTTATACCATGTTAAAAAAATTTTTGATAAAGAATATAAAAAGAACATAATGTTGGAACTTTTGTATATCCGGATTCTTTTCGATATATATACGAATTATAAATTGAGTCTACCATATTCATATGTTGTGTATCCAGGTTGGTTCATCGATGCAATCTTAGATGATTGTAAAAATAAAAACTGTTTTAGTCCATTAATATCTCATACTAGAAACGAAATAGAAAAGATTTTCGAGGAAGTAAATCCAAAAAATTTAAGTTTGCAAGATATTTTTGATGATAAATTTGTTTTTCTAGGAAATCAAAAATTACAATTTCATAGATATCACCAAATTTTGGATGAAATTTTTTACAAAATCAAAGAGGAAAAGAAAAGTATTTCAGTAAATATAACTCCTAATTATATTCACGACATTATGGATTCCATCTAAATCTTTGGATATGTTCATTAGTTCACTTGCTTTCCTTGCAAATGATCGATCATTAATTATTTGATTTATAGCATTTTCTATTGCTATTGAATCAAGGCAAACTGATTCAATTTTAGTTCCCATACCTATTTTTACTACCTTTTCCGAATTTCCTAATTGTTCGGCATGGTTCTCGATAGGAACTGTGATCACTGGTTTACCATATTGGATCGCTTGAGAAATTGATGTGTGTCCACCACGTAAAAGAATAATATCTGATAGAGCAAATAATTCGTCTTTTATAGGACACCATTCATAATACCATCCATTGCTGTTTATTTTTTTTGGAACGGTTGTTCCACTTGGATTCCCTTCAGATATTATATACTGAATATTGTGATCCAAATTTTGACACACTTTAATAATAGTATCTATCAAAGCATATCTAGTCTTTTGGGGGCCACTTATGTGGAAAAAAACTATGGGTTTACTTTTTGAGAACGCCAAAAATTTTAGGATTTCATCTAATTTCTCTTGCAATATTTCATTCCTATTTGATATAAAACCAACGTATTGTATTTTTTTCTTAACTGACATTACATTCCACGTATTTCTTTCTGAAATGGTATTTGGAGGTGGAAGGTCCGGGACAAGTATTCTTTCCGACATGGACCAAAATATACCTAAAAATTCTCCATTTATCTTCTCATAAAGTCTCGTAACTTTATAATTATCCAGTTTGGGTGATAGTAAGAGTTTTACCTGATTTAGGAGCAATATTGACGGGACATTTAGAATTCTGGCTGCAATCAATGAGGACAATCTGGAATCAGAAACCACCAGATCCGGAGAAAATCTTATTATATTTTCAACTTCTTTGTTTATTTGTTTTGAAAAATTTTTAAACCATAATGGTACATTTGATATTGTTTTTTTTAAGGAAAAACTTCCTTCATTACTCCAAGAAAAATCAATCGCAGGAACCTCAATACATTCGTATCCTGAATTTATAATATATTCTACTGGTTCTCCAAATGTTGAAAATCTAATTTGTATGTTTTTATCCTTCAGCATATTTGCTACATTTAATAGCCTACTGGCATGACCCAATCCAACTCCATACGGAGTAAAATATATCTTTGGCAAATAGATTCAATTCAGTCCATAACTATGATTAATTGTAGATTTTTTTTAAACATTATCCAAATTTATAAAAATAGATACACTATATTTTTTTTATTAAATCGAAGTTATTAATTTAATCCACAGAACTATAGTCTCCATATATCAGCTTCATTTCGTCAAAAGTCAGTTTTTCTCCAGTAGACATTTTCTTCATCGCTTCCTCACGCATAGAATTCCACATTTGCTGATTCTCTTTTGATCTTTTGGCTTTGTCTCTTACTATATCAAACTTAGTTGCACTTTCAGCACTTCTTCTTCTCTTAAATATGGAACTCCCTGTCCTTGATTTTCTAAATTCTATTGCATTAATTTGAGTGTCTACCATTTCTAACTTCGCAACAGTTTCACGAACTTCTCTTATTATCCTCCTTCTTTCTTCGTAAAGATTTTCTCTTGAGTTTAATAATTTGTCTAATTTGGTTTTTAACTCTCCTATTTTTTTACCCAAGTCTGTTCTTTTTTCAAAAACTTCATTCATCTTTACTTTCACTACATCATATTGCGATGAAATGTCTCTGTATTTGTCCTCTTTTTTATGAATTAATTTTAATGCATGTAATCGAGTTGCCAATTCTTTGGACCTAACAACAAGCTTTCGTTCTTCATCCTTTGATAGCTTTTTTGTTTGAATATCTTTTTCAACCTGTGTAAGAGCTTTTGATAGATTTGTTATATCCGTTCTGTGTAGTTTTACCTGACCACCACTCTTTTCATCAATACTTTTTATCTCATTTCTTGCTTTAATTATTGATTCTTTTAATTCTACAAATCTTGGATATTCTGCATCTTTGATCTCGTTTACGCCTTTTAATTTCGTTCGGAGGTCTTCTAACTTCACTCTCTCTTCATCTATTTGTTTCTTAGTGGTCTCAATATTATCATTTAGACTCTCGATTTTTTTTTCTCCATCTTTTTGACCTTCTAATAATGATTTTTTAAATTCAAGCAGTGATTTTAAATTGGCATCTATGGAATTTTGATCGTATTGTTGATTTCCATCATTTTTTAAAGTTGTTGTCGCTGAAGCTATTGAACTACCGCTCCCTTGACTTTGAAGGTCTTTAACCAAGTCGCTTTAGGAGATACTTTCTTAACAAAATATATATATTTTTTCATTAAAATTCTAAAAAAATTAAGGTCCTAGGTTGATAATGTTATGTAGATCTTTATAAGATATATTAGAGTAGTAATATTATAAGAACTAAGATGGATGATTTTGAAAATGACTTTCCAAAGTTCGATTGGAAGAATATTCCAGCTTACAAACATCCATTGGGTAAAGATTGTCCATGTCCAAAACATGAATATATACGTGAACAAATAAATATTACAAAAACTTTAAGTCAAAACAAAGGTAATAATCTTGATTTAAAACAAAAACCGCATATTACTCTAAAATTCTGTCCTGATCATTATGATGTATACTTTAATGAGGTAATTCCATCCATGCCGTTAAAACATAAATTAATGACTAAACTTGCATTAAAATTAGGTGCAGTGGTAATTCAAAAAATACCATACATGCAATCGGACCAATGCTTTTATTGCAAATTTGGATCTGGTGGATTTGACAAGAAAAAAGAATTACCTCCAATTTAAAAAAAATTGCAAGTTATAAATCTCCCATATAAGTTTTTTTTAACATATTTTTTATTATTCTAATTTTCTTGTCACCAAGTCCAATTGATAGAATGTTTCGCAATATTATGGATAAATAGATTGAATTTTGAGAATTTATTGTATTTTGATAACCTCTTAAAAATGATTTTTCTAGTTTTGAATATTCAGAATACTCCAAGTTCAATATACTAGCCAAAAATGAACCAATATCCATACTTCTTGCATATACTGAACCATTTTTCTGTATAAATACTAAATCTGTTCTGACTATACCATCATCGTAATCAACCAGATAATTTTGAGATTTATTATCAGTAAACACAAATCCAACGTTATGGAGTCTGCCTGTGATTTGACCAATCGTAAACGCCAAGTTCACACCATCATTTGTGGATAGATATTCATAAAAATTTCCTTTTGCAACAAATTCTTCAGTAATTTCACAGTCAGAAATTTCTAATAGATTTGGCGTTATAATATCTAGTTTTTTTAAGAAACTTCTAACATACAATCCTTCATTCATTTGTGATTGAATTCCTATTTTCGGTGGTGAAGATGGGTGAACAAGTATAATTGATAATATAAGATAACTAAATACCAAAATGATATCTCTGATTATTCTAAATTTCTTGTCTTTTTTTCTTACAACAGTAATTCCGTCTATTTTTTCTATGTTTATTTTACGTTGCCAGCTATTAACAACCAATTGTAATATATGTACAAAAATCTTGTCTCGATAAAAAGATTATCTTAAATTCAAAATGTTTTTCAATTCGACACGGTATATTATGGTTTGGAGATTATTTTTACAAAATTGGATGTTTATTATTCATTTTCCATCTCAATCATTTTTTAAAAATTGTCTCCATCAATATACAATCTCTTTTCAAAAATTTTGACACATCAAGATGTCTATCTTTTCATCTCAAAAGAAATTTTTTTTAATAAAAATTACTAAATTACACAACGAAACATCTATTTTTTATGTGGACCGGGTGGGATTTGAACCCACGACCACCTACGTTTCCTCTGTCTTTGGACATGCAAGGCAGGTATTCTACCAGTCTAAACTACCGGCCCGGCTTAGAATTAGATTTTGAATATTACATCGGTCTATTTTATTCTATCTTGTATTATTTCTTATAAAACCAATTTTACCGTAAATGATTCAAAACTATCATAGCCTCATTGTTGTCCAATACATTTTTTAAGGTACCTATAATAGTAAATTTGATGAATACCTATCATGATCAAGAGGTAATATGTGATACTACATGGGTAGAAAGTAATCTCGATAATCCAAATGTAAAAATACTGGAAGTTGACTACGATGTTGAAAATGCATATAAATCTGGCCATATACGGGGAGCTTATATGGTTTGGTGGAAAAAAGATATCAACGATCAAATTAGAAGGGATATTATTGATAAGAAACAATTTGAATCATTGATGTCTAAAGTTGGGGCAACAAAAGACACTATACTCGTACTATATGGCGATTTTAACAATTGGTTTGCTGCTTTTGCATTCTGGGTTTTTAAATACTATGGTCATAAAAATATAAAATTAATGAATGGCGGGAGAAAAAAATGGGAGCTAGAAGGAAAATCATATACTACAGAAGAACCAAACTCATTAAATTCACAATATGTTTCCGAACCACCAGATGAAGGTCTTCGTGCATATCTTCCAGACGTGAGAAGAGCTTTGGAAAAAACAGAAACGGTTCTTGTAGATGTCCGGTCACTCAAAGAATTTTCTGGAGAGATTACAGCTCCTCCTGAATATCCTATGGAACACGCACAAAGGGCAGGACACATTCCATCAGCAAAGAATATTCCATGGATTGAAGCGGTAAAAGAAGACGGAACCTTCAAAAGCGTAGATGAATTACAAGATCTTTATTTTAACAAAGGAATTACGCCAGATAAACAAGTAATTTGTTATTGCAGAATTGGAGAAAGGTCTTCTCACACGTGGTTCGTATTGAAATACCTCCTCGGTTTTCCATCAGTAAGTAACTATGATGGTTCTTGGACAGAGTGGGGAAACATGATTGGAAATCCAATAGAGAAATAAGACAATCCATTAAAATGAACCACGAAGCCAATATTATTACAAAGGGGCAATTTTATATTATTTACGAAATAAAAGATAATGACAACTCAAAATTTATTTTGGAAGATAAAACAAAACGTGGTCTTGAAGTTAAAGAAAGAGGCTTTGATGCTAACAAACAAGTTGAAACAGATATTGGAATTATCTACAATCTTGACGGTATTGCCACGAAAGTAAATATCAGATGGTATTTTCCCCAAACCAAATTTTCTATCACTGACACTAAAAAATTCGCTGAAGAAATGGAAAAAAAATATAAAGCTATTCGTGAGATGACATGCCCCGACGATTAGTGATCATAGATTACAATATAAAACGAAAACCTTTTAGGTTTATTTAATCTTATTTTAATTTGAATTAATAATGTCTCTTCTATTAAAGGATAGAGTCTGGATAGTATTATCTGAAGCAACAAAGAGAGGAGTTTATCCTCTTCATGGTTACAAATTAGGTTTATTTAGGTTACCAGTTGACCTAACTGAAAATACAACAATTGGCAGTATCGGTAATGACTTAAGATCATCTGGTTTTAAGATAGATAAATTTGCAGATCGGATTTTTGTTACTTCAACATGGAAGGAAGAAGGATACGATCCCATTACAAAAGAAAATTTATCGGCAGATCTTAATATAACAATCGAAATTGTCACTGGAGAAGTTACAGATATAATTTACGAGATAAGACCTATTGAATATTTTGGTGACTTATACTGGATAAAAAATTACAAGAAAAAAGCAGATATGCAGGCAAAAATCGTTATTGATACAATTGTCAGAAACACCGTGATAGGAGATCAATTAATAGCAAATTTTGAGAAGGTGGATAAGATACCTCTGAAAGAATCAATATCAAAATTAGAGACGTTAACTCCTTTGGCTAAAAATCCTAGAAATAGGGATGACCAGCCACGTATAAGTCAACCAAAACCCTCCGTAGCAGAAATTGATCAAACACAGATTCCAGAAGTTCCTTCTGTGGCGGCTGGTTCAGATTTGGGATCGGATACTACTTTTTCCCTAACTGGAAGTGGTACAAATTATTCAGTTCTGGAAGGGCCTATAGATGTATCATTCAAATCAAATAGAAAGATTTCAGGAAAATTCAAAAATGTTAGTGTTTGGGGTCCTATAGATGCTCCGGGACAACTAGGTGTATGGGGGGATAACGTTTGTGTGGATTTTGATATCTGCATTGGAGACGGTGCATGTATAGATGCATGTCCCGTAAATGTTTACGAATGGTTGGATACTCCGGGACATCCGGGTTCTGAGAAAAAACCATTTATGATAAGAGAAAAAGATTGTATTTTTTGTCTAGCATGTGAAAATGTTTGTCCGCCGCAAGCTATCAAAATATTTCAAAAGAAATAATTCTTATTTTTTGTTATGGTAAATTTTTTGTGTAAAAAATTTAGCTTGGTTGCTTTAGGTGGAACCTTTGACCATCTACATTTAGGGCATAGATCGTTATTGAACAAAGCGTTTGAATTAGGAAACAATGTCCTAATTGGTGTTACTGGTGATTCCTATTTTAAAAGATACGGAAACAAATCACACATAACAAATGCATATAATGATAGAATATCCAATCTAACAACTTTTATTCTTCAAAATTTCCAAAATCCTTCATTCTGTTTGGTGAGATTAGATGATAAATTTGGACCGACGATAACCTCAAGCGAGATTCAAGCTTTGGTAATAAGTGTAGCAACTAGGCAAACTGGAATTCAAATTAATAGAATCAGAATAAAAAAGGGCCTTAAACCATTACAAATATTTGTTGTAGATTTAGTACTGTCTGACGATGGCAATCCAATATCTTCAACACGAATACGACTAGGAGAAATTAATCTTGAAGGAAAAATTTTAAAAAGAAATCACAATAGTCTATAAATCTTGATTATAATGATTTTATTTAGAAATTTTATTATATAACATGAAAATTCAAACTAATCCAGTAGATTTCCTCTCAACTAAAATAATATCATCTTTAAAAAATTTGGAGAATGGATTAGACCCTGATATATTGGCATATTGGTATAAAAGAATTGAGGAAAGATCTATTGAATTGGCTCCTAACGTTATAAAAGAACAAATTCGTTTTATTCAAGACAGGATTTTATGGATGAAATTTAATTTAAACATTTCAAAGCTATCTATTCCGTTTATTCTCCAATCAATAGAAGAATATATGGAATTGATGCCATATTCTACATCTCTTTATTTCGCCAAAGTTAGTGAGATTTTAATCAAGAAGATTGAAAACTAACAGATCCATTCTAATTTTTTATCTCTTCTCTATTTGGGTTAACATGTCATAACAATTGTCATTGTAATAAATCAGAAATTTTAACTTGATCTCGTCAAAATAAATATCTTTCACAATCTTGTGTTATGGAATATAAAAATCCTATAAAGATGTCAACTGCAATTTAAAAATAGATTCATATTTTGGTTGGATTTAAATTTCGATCTTTAGAATTCCTTAAAACTCCTCATACTATTTTTTGTCTTGATTTAATTTCTCTAGTTGGAACAAATTCACATAATATAGAAAATATTTAATTTTTCACTTTTAAAAAATTCTCTATCTTTTTAACAGTCTTCTTTCCTATTAGGATTTCTTTGAAAAAATTATTGATCTTAATCGCATTTTTATAATCCTTCATAACGGCAACGTGACATGAATTATCTTTAAGTTTTATTATTATTTCATTATTATTTATATTATTGATATCTAACACAAATTGTGAGCCATCATTTTGTAAATAGAAAAAACCTATTATTTTGTCATCTTCGTAGGAATCTTCATTCTCAAAAACTTCAATCTTTTCATTCATTTTTGAATGTCTCGCTCTCTCCGTTGTCTTTTAAAAGGAAATCAGAAAAGATGTCTTTTGCCTTTTCTCTATTTTTCTTGAATTCAATAATAAATCTTGTTGTATGCTCAGAAAGATTATTTTTACATTCACCACATAAAAGACCTCCACTAATACATCTATAAAACCGTTCATTAGATTTATTTTCTGAATCAAAAAAATATTTTAGATACAAAAAAACCGGACATTTGTTTGGATTTCCACCTAACTCTCTTTGAATGGCAACAGTTGGTTGTCCGCCAGTTAAAGATGATTTTATCTTCTTTATGACTTGCTCTGGCTCATCCGTTGTTAAAACAGCATCATCCGGTTTTGAAGAGGACATTTTTGAACCCATTGTTAGACTAGGTAAGAACTTACCATGGATTTGAGCAGGTTTGTAATATCCTAATTTTTCTGCAACATCTCTCGTAATCCTCCAATATGGATCTTGATCTATTGCAGCCGGGATAAGCACAGGTGTAGGTTTTTTTTCTATTATCGTTGGAAGAAAACAAGGAGCTGCTTGTATAGGTGGAAATCCTATCATACCAATATTTGTATTATTAGAAAAACCAAAAACGGCCTTTGCAGTAGAATATGTAATTTTTCTAGAAATATCTAAAGCAATTTGATATATGTTTTTTATATGTATAGTATCAATAATAATTTTTGTATTTTCTGGTTTAAATCCTACAGCTATAATATCAAGAATGTTTTCATACGTAAATTTTTTTATCTGATCTCTTGAAAGATTCGTGTTATAAAGAAATTTTTCATCATCTGTAATTTGAAAAATTAATTTCGCTCCAAACTTTTCTTGTAAATATTTTGTAAATATCCATGGAAGTATGTGACCAAGATGAACCATTCCTGAAGGTCCTCTTCCTGTATAGAGGTAGAATTTTTCTCCGGCCTGATATTTATCGAGAATCCAACCTAAATCTCTATGGGAAAAAAAATATTTCTGTCGTAATAATGGATGAATTTCTCCAGTAATTTCTTTAATTTTGTTGATTAAAAGATCATTTATAGTTTGAGTCCCAAATTTTTTTATTAATTTTGAATAAATGGCATCATCCTCTACACTTCCAGAAACCTCCCAAGGTGTAATTTTGAAGTTGTTATCTAGGTTCACTTCACTTTGGTTCATATCCAATGTCTACCTTCTATTCTAATTCAAATTGAAAATATCAAATAAATGTTTGAATTCTTTGATTTCCTTAATTAGAAATCTGTTGACAAAATATAGATATTAGTTGTGTATTCCTCTTTTTATACATATTAAAGTGATATATACAAGATCATTATTTTCAATATTTTTTGATTTATTCCTGAAAAACTGAACAAATTTCTTTAAACATTTAAAAATTGCAGATTTATACAAATCAATACTATGTCGGATCCCGAAATAACCCTTAATAAAATTGAAGTTTCAATTTTAAAAAATCTTGATCTTGCTAATCCTGTTGGTTTTAAGGATTTAATAAAAAAAACATCTCTAGGTCAAGATCAAATTCGTAGAGGTGTAGAATGGTTAAAATATAAAGAATTAATAAATATTAAAGAAATAGTAAATTCATTTTACAAACTAGATTCTAATGGTATAATTTCTGTCTCAAAAGGAATACCTGAACGACGATTAATTAATTCGATATTAAATGGGAAAAAAAATGCATCTGAAGTTTTAAGAGATAAAACTATCGATTCTTCAGAAATTAATATAGCAATAGCAAAGGCAAAATCAAATGGATGGATTATATTGGAAACAAATGGTGAGCTTAAAATAATAACTAACGGTGAACCTATTCGAAGTGATGAAGAGGTCCTACTTAACAGAATCAAAGGAAGTAAAGTTTCAGAAAATGATTTATCAACAACCGATTTAACTACATTAAAAAAACTTTCGAAGAGACCAAAATTTATCAAAGAAATTGAGGAAAAAATATTGTTATATACAATTACCCAGAAAGGATTAACCATATTAAAAGAATCACAAACAATACCAAAAGAACCTAGACTCACAGTAGATTTACTTTCTACAGGCAACTGGAAAAATGTCTCTTTTTCTAAGTTAGACGTACAGGCCCCAGTTCCTTTATCTTATCCGGGGAAAAGACATCCACTTACTGAATTAATAGATGAAATTAGATGTGCATTTCTTGGTCTAGGATTTACTGAAATCGAAGGTGATTTAGTACAATCGTCATTTTGGAATTTTGATGCACTATTTACTCCACAAGACCATGCTGCTAGGGAAATGCAAGATACCTTTTATGTTCAAAACTATGTTGAAACTGAAAATCCGGATCCAATTATTATAAAAAATGTTTCAAATTCTCATAAATTAGGTTGGAACTATGACTGGAAAATAGAAGATTCTCAGAGAAGCGTATTAAGAACACATACAACTCCTGTGACATTAAAGTATCTGTCAGAATCTAGACCTGAAGAAGCCAAAATTTTCACCATTGGACGGGTATTTCGTAATGAGAAAGTATCGTACAAACATTTAGTGGAGTTTAACCAAATTGAAGGAATAATCACTGGAAAGGATGTAACTTTACGTGATTTAATGGGGATTCAAAAAGAGTTTTATTCCAAATTAGGGATAAAAAAAATTAAATTTTGGCCTACTTTTTTTCCATACACAGAACCTTCTTTACAATCTATGATTTTCAATGAAAATCTTGAAAAATGGGTAGAATTGTTTGGAATGGGTATATTTAGGCCAGAAGTTACAAGACCATTAAATATCCCTAATCCCGTTTTGGCATGGGGTGGTGGAATAGAACGAATTGCGATGTTGAGATACGGACTAAACGATGTAAGGGATTTGTATACTAATAATTTGAGTTGGTTGAGGAATTCAACGAGATGCCTGTAGTAAATATTTCTAAATCACGACTCGAGAACTTGTATGTTGGGTATAATATCGAAGAAATAATAGACATATTGCCATATATTTCATTAGATATTGAAGGGGAGAATGAAAAAGAGATTCGCATTGAATACAATCCCAATCGCCCAGATTTTGCAAACGAATATGGAATAATTAGGGCACTCAATGGAATTCTAAATATTCAAAAAGGACTACCAAGAATAAAATTTGGAAAAGAGGGATCATCATCAATCTTTATCGACCCTTCGGTTGTTCCTATAAGGCCAATATTATTAGGATTATGTGCATATAGTGAAAAAGGTATTTCATCAGACCTCATTAAACAAATAATTTCGACTCAGGAGGATTTACATAATGGAATAGGTAGAGGAAGGAGAAAAGCATCAATCGGCATACACGATCTTGAGAAATTGGCATTTCCAATATATTATAAAACAACTACTAGTAGTGAAGAATTCATTCCACTAGATGAGAAATCGTTATTTAGCTGTAGTCAAATAATTGAGCAACTAGAAGTAGGAAAGAAATATGGACACATTTTAAAAACTTCCTTTACACATGATTTAAAATATCCTGTTTTGATCGACAGTTTAGATAGAATCATATCTTTTCCTCCTATTATAAACAGTGATTTTAGTAAAATAGAAAAAAACACAAGAAATCTTTTGATAGAAATAACTGCATCCAACAAAAACACAGCAATCGATATGTTATCTATAATGACTTATTTCCTTTTCGACGCAGGATTTTCTATAACTCCTATCTACATAAATGATGGAAAATGTGTTTTTTCATCCTTATCCCAAATAGAAAACTCTACCATAAATTTGAATAAACATTTCATAAACAAAATTTTAGGATTAAATATGAATATTAATCAAATAGAAGAATGCTTGAACAAAAGTAGAATAGGAACTAAAATAAGTGATGATGATAATATTTTATGTGAAATACCCGCATATCGTATAGATATAAAAAGTGAAATAGATCTAGTTGAAGAAGTGATGATCGGATTTGGAGTATTAAATTTAAAACCAATGACTTTTAGATCTGGACAGTTCAATCCATTTAATGCTCGTTTAGATTATCTAAGGGACCTCATTATCGGATTTGGATTTCAAGAGGTAGTAAATTTTAATTTAATTAACGAAAAAATTCAATACGATCTTATGAATGCCCTATCTCCTACGGATGTTATAAGAGTGGAAAAACCTAAAACCAGTGGACATGAAATAATGCGAGATTCTTTGATACCTTCTTTACTTAATAATCTCTCACATAATATACACGAAGAATATCCTCAAAAAATATTTGAAATAGGAAAATGCATTAAAATGGAAGGAAAGAATATCATTGAAAATTGGTGTTTAGGCATTACAGTTTCTCATAAAAATACCGGCTACAATGAGTTAAAATCCATTCTTCAATACATTATGAATATTGCTCAAAACAAACAATTTACTACAAAATCTGTTGTAAGTCCAATGTATCTTGAGGGAAGATGTGCATCTATTGTTTTAAATGAAATCGTAATAGGACATTTAGGAGAGATTCATCCAAAAATAATCGATGCTTTTTCAATTAGAACACCTATAAGTGCATTGGAGATTAATCTCGATTCTTTTTTAAAGGACTGAAATACTTTTATATTTCCAATATTTTTATATTAAAACTACCAAATCGTTTGGTACCCCCCGTTAAGAGAGTGCACTAGGAGATGTACATTTGAATGTACGGCTATCAATGAGTATGTGTGGGTCAGAGGCGGGGAACAATATTCCTCTTATGTTTAATAGCAAAATGGGCCTACATATTTGCATTAAATACTGATCCAATATGAACAAAATACTACTGCTATAAATTCACCTTATCAGAATCTGATTTATGGCCTCAATTTCAAAAAGGTTCAAAAGAAATATCCATGATGGTTGGACTACCTCAAGTTCTTAGATTATGAAGATACGAGAGAAGAAAAGTGTCAACAGCTACAGGATTTGTAAACACATGAAATGACATTACTCCAAAGATTATGCCGTTTACAGTACTAAAGACGACATATAGATAACGGAGATATCAGAGGTCACATTATGCAACTACTTAAACCCAATTCGATTGTTCTACTCTAAAGACCTGTTAAATATAAACTTGATAAAGATAAGCAAGGTTTACCTCCAGAGCAAAAAAGTAGACTCGAAAGAGTGAACCAGTATTTCAAGGATGGGATTGAATGATTTGATGATTATTATCCTTTTACTGGAAGAAGAAATTGTGATCTAAAACACACATATAATTGGATATTATTTTATGTATTAATGTTTGACGATCTCTAAAATCAGAGATTCAAAATAGAATTAGGCGGTGAAAATATTATCTTAACTTAACCGAGCCACGTAGACAAACAAATAACGCACTGATGTCCTATCCTAAAAAGAAACACTGTAAGATTATCTATGATCTTTGGAATAATATGGTTGTCTTTTGTTCCGTTTAGAATACCATGTATTATTAAATTCGACTGTAATGATCGGAGAAAACGAGATTGAGGTCAAGACAGACATAAAACATGAAAACAATTACAAGAATTATTCCCATTGTAAAAATGAAATCTAAGTAATTAATAAGTTATATTCTAAAAAAACAAATAGGATATTAACACAATTGCTACAAGCACAATTAGAAATTTAACTAACAGCAAAAAACAGATATCGGTGAAAACATTTTCTATGGATTAAAGACGAACTGTATGCCCTTAAGAAATGATTATCTGTCATGGATTCAATTTTAGGGTCCAACTTTTAGCAATAAACCACCAGAGTTTAGCAGAGAATCTGAGATATTTATGGTTCATAAGGGCGTAACAAGAGTCAACAATTTGGATAAGTGAAAGGAACTGCAATTAAATATATAGAACTAGTAACATATACATTACATGAGATAAGAGTGATAAAAGTAATTGCAATGAATTAAGAAATGGCCCAACGATTCCCTTCTCGGTAACTCTGGTGGACCTACATGTGTAGAGGACATCATGATATAAATGCAGGAATTTATTGCATACCTGTCTGTCTTGAATTTGAAAATGAATGGAATAATTATCCAATGAGGAAAATGTAAATGAAGGAAAGAATAAAATTCGTGTAGTTAAAGATTATTTCCGATTCTTTTATTCGATAAATTAACCCAAATTAATTTTTTTGGAGTATTTCCATGGTACGAAGGGTTACGGGAATAAAAAATCGACCTAATTAATTGTGTAATTGAACATGAAAACAAAAATTAGAATGTATAGAAATTTAGATCTTTGGAGTATCCGAATTCGAGTTCAATTATCTTTTGTTAACAAAGTTCACTGTTGTTTTTATATTAAATCCGAGAACAGAAGAGCAAACTGCTCCATGATAAATCAGCGGTTCACCATTTTGGTTTCAGTCTGAATTCTCAACTTTTGTGTTCAGACTGAAACTTTTATTATCTGGAACGGACTTTTCGATGTTTATTTTAATTGTCTGTTTTTTTCTCTAGAATCTTTATATTTTGAGTTGATTGTAGACCAATTCTACTTCGTAATTCAAAATTGGGAACACCAATCTCTTTTGGGTTTACAAACAATCTAAATCCATCATGAATTTACACATCTGTCTAAAGAAAAATTTTACATTTCATGATCTGATATCTGCTAATAGCCAGATTTATGTTTGGAAAGATTATCATATATCTTTTATTAGTATTGGTTATAATAGTTTAATTTTTTCTTTTGAGGACTAACCATCCAGTCTTGTTAGTTTGGAATCATTTATATCAAATCTTGAACAGCTTTTGCTTCAAAGAAAAAGTATCAGAAACTAAGTGATTTTTGGTTCTATGAATCAAATTAATACAATCTATTCTGTCTTATCTGATCTTTTTACTATAAATATGTACGTATCAATACGTATTCTGAATAGTTATTCATACTATTGGGCGAGGTCTTATAACAGTCAGAAAGATGATCAAATGCTCATAAATAATATGAAAAATTTAATTAGATGTCCGCCATAGAAATCTTTGTAATATTTCAAGAAAACAATTGAATAAATACTATCCATCAAAACTAGAGATATCTTCTTTAACTAGAAAGACAAGAAGTGAGTATAAGTTACCTGATTTTTTAGTCTCATGTTTTTTGAAAATGTCATATGACAAATAAGATCAACTATAATCATCTGTCCATAGAATGGATATAAAAATCATCTAGTGGTTAAAGTTTGTTTAGCTTCAAAAGTAAAAGTTGATCAATAAAGGATGATAAAATATCGATCGAATCGTATATGCATATACATACCTTTCAAAAATGTTCCTGTCATCTCAATCTTATATAAATAAACTGTTATTTATAATCTGATGAATTTAAATACCAGACAAACTAAAGTTATCTTTTGTAATGGATAACTATTAATTTTTGAATATATACTTCAAATTAGGAAATAACTGATGAATTATCAATATATCAACACAAATTATTTTTACTTAAATTGGAATATTTTATAAAGACAATAGTGGATCCACACGACAATTCAAATTCAAACCATATTGTTGACATAGTAGTTTTAACAATTTTTAAGATTAATTATTTAACCCTTTTTTAAATTTAATTATTTACAATTGTACAGTAACAATAACTAGTTTCTTAAAAAGTAATGCAAGTTAGATGGAATAAATTGTTTAGATAAGTATCTTTAAAAAAAGTAATATGTTTTATACCTGGTCATGTATTTTATAAGTATAAATGAATATATTGACTCCATTTTTAGGCTCTTAATTTAATGAAGGATCTAAATCTGCGAATGTTATAATCTAAAATATGTTATCAAGATTTGAACGAAATAGAACATCTTCTACTATCGTAGTTATGTATGGACCGTATATTTTTTTTGGGATTGAGTTTATAAACGCAATACCAGTAAGGCATTATCTATCTTCAAAGATGAGAAACGCAGTTACGTGTTTGTCTTGAATTGGATACAGCGTTTTGATTCAGACCATGTCTACAGAAGAACAGATATCTGCATTTATTATCGATAAAACTATAATCCCGATTGGATGGAAACATTATTTTTTATGGATCGCATTCTACTGAATCAGTATATCATTCTACAATGAGAATCTTTTAGCTAAAATTCTGAGCACAGAAATATGTTTGTCGCATCACAATTCATAGAATCACTGGTTAGCCAAAGTGGGCGTCCTTCAGTATATTCAGACTGTGATACATGATATGGTATCCAGAGTCCTGCAATGCACTGGGATTGAAACATTACCTACTTTCACCATACGAAAAACTTTTGATAAGGAATCAAAAGAGTGAATCAGTATTTCAAGGACAGGATAGAAAGTTTCGATTAATACTATCCATGTGTAAAAAAAGATTGTAATTTAGTACACATATACAATTGGATATCATTTTATGTATTGATGTATAATGATCTCAAAAATGATAAATTCAATCTTAAATTGGGATATGAAAATATTATCTTAACTTAACAGAGCCCATTTTTAATACAGCGACCTAGTTAATGCTATGAATTGTATAATATTTGTGTTATTGAGTTAGGTCTGATATGCTATTTTTTATTATAAATTTAGCTTCTCTTGAAATATTGTACTTGTCTAATATCTTTTGGTCTTTTAGGAGAATATTTCTAAATTCAGGCTCACTGGCAGCCTTCAGCAGAATTTCACTTATAATTTCGGCATCCTTCTGTTTGGAAACCAATTTAAAAAATATCCTCATTTGTCTGATATAAACTTTGTGTCAATTTCGTAACCTTGATATGAAATAGGTTCATACCTTGAAAATAAAGTGATTCTCAAAAGCAGAATAAAGTGGAACTCATACGGAACTTCTAGAACAATTCCAGTTGATCAAACACTGGAAATGATATCACCAATTATTGATAAACTAGGAGTTACACGATTGGCCGATATTACATATATGGATAGATTGTTTATCCCAAACTACTCATCAGTATTACCTGGCACCGATGATTACATTTGGGTTTACAGCGGAAAAGGACCAACAAAAAAACATGCCAAAGCAAGCGCTTTAATGGAAAGCATAGAAAGATACTCCTCACTTCCTAATTTCTATCTAGGGAATTTTATCCAAGGAAGTCATAATGATCTTTCTTCAAAGTATAATATCCTTCATCCAGACCAAGTGGTCGAGCCATTAAATTTTGATTATAATGAAGAAATGATAATGGATTATGTCAAAGGATATGATATACAAAATAATAATGAAATTTTGGTTCCTGCTTCGTTATCCTTATTTAGATATTTTCCAAGTCCTCCAGCAATTAATCCGTTTGCTATCCATCATACCAATGGATTAGCATCTGGCAATGTACTAGAAGAAGCAGTTTGTCATTCCCTTTGCGAAATTATAGAAAGAGATGCTATTAGCTTAGCACAACTGCGTGCTAGTGCTATTCCATACCATTTTTTATTACGGATTTCGGGGAGTCTAGCCAATGCTGGTTTCCTGACATACAATCCAATTAATACAGACAATTTTATCGATGATAATACAATATTCGCAGATGTTGATCTTGATACCATAGATTTTTTACCGGCCAAGAAGTTGATAGAAAAATTTAAAAAAGAAAGTATTACCTTATTCATAAAAAATATTACATCAGACATAGATATCCCTACCTTTATTGCAACATCGGTGGAATGGATTTCACATGATTATGGATATCTTGCGGAAGGACATGGGACTCATCCTGACGCAAGAATTGCACTGTTACGCTCAATCACAGAGGTATCCCAGACGAGGGCGGCGAACATCCAAGGATCTAGAGATGATCTTAGAAAAATTAAATATGGTGGTAATAATAACGAGGATGAAAGATCGTGGCAGTTCAAACCATCGACAAAAATAATTGATTTCTCTGACATTCCAAGCTATTATTATGACGATATTTTGGATGATATAAATCTGATTTTACGAAATCTAAAAAAATGCGGGTTAAACCAAGCCATTGTGGTCAATCTGACAAATTCTAGTTTGAATATCCCAGTCGTAAGAACTTTGGTTCCAGGACTAGAAACTTTTAAATTTTTAAAATCAGTAATCGGTTTAAGAGCAAAGGAGTATTTTAAGATATGATGGAACACATAATTTTTTTAGGACCAAGTCTAAGTCACGATAAGGCTAAAAAAATCTTAGATGCAGATTATAGGTCTCCAGCAAAAAAAGGGGATTTATTGAATTTATTGACAATTACTGCTTCAAATAAATTAAAGATTGGGCTTATCGATGCTGTATTCCTTCAAGATTATCCTCCACCACCAATTGAAGTTTACCAGTTAGTTGCAAGATATGATAAATTTCAAGTATTTGGCGCATCAAGCTTGGGTGCGTTAAGAGCTGTCGAACTAGAAAAATATGGTATGATAGGGATCGGTAAAATATTTAGTTTTTATAAAAGAAAAATTTTAGATGCAGACGATGAAGTTGCAGTGACATTTGATCAACAACATAGTAAACTTATTTCTGAGGCATTGATTGATATTCGTTATAATCTTTTTCTAGCATGTAAATTTGGTATAATTGATAAAAAAGTCAAAGAAAAAATGGTAAAAGTTGCAAAAAAAATTTATTTTCCTTACCGCACTTATGAAAACATAATCTCTGGTACATTAGAAAAATATCCGCAGTTTTATGAACAGATCAATCTTTTTCAAAATTTTATTGCTAAAAATAGAAAGAGCCTCAAAGAAAGAGATGCAATTGAATTATTATATTTTTTAAAAAAAAATATTAAAAAATAAAGTAACGTTTATTTTTATTAAAAAATATTTTATTAGAGTCGTTTTAGCCTTCTTTGTTCATCGCTAAATACTCACTTTGATTTTAATAAGAATAATTTTAAATTTAATTTAATAATTGATATAATACAAAATATCCAAAATTTAAAAATTAGATATTTGAATAATCAGTTTATCATGGTAAAATTAATGAGGTTTTTTAGCTTATTTTGCAAAGGCCTTGAGTTTGCCACGCATCTCTTTATCTTTCAGTATCGAGGGATGATCCGGGTCTGCCAGAATTATCTCATACCAAGAGTACATTCCGTCTTTATGCAGATAATAAGAACCCATAACTTCTAAATTTGGATATTTTTCGCCGACTCTTTTTTCAGCAACTCTTTTCATATTTGTAGCTTGTTTTATATGCACAACACCTAAATGTTTTGGTCTTCTTCCTGCAACCGGTCTTTGTTTACGCATACCTCCTCTCCCTACTCTTGCTCTTACTACTACTATTCCTTGTTTTGCCTTGTACCCTAATTTTCTTGCTCTTTCTATTTTGCTTGGTTTTTGTATTCTATGAATTGCTGGCTCTTTTCTCCAACGCTGGGTCTTCTCTTTTAGCTCATCAGAATTTGCCTTCCACATTTTTTTCCATGTCTCAGCCATGTGTTGGTACATACCTGTCAATTTTTGCTTTCCTCCATATTTTTTAATAATGGCGTTTAATATATTATATGTTATAATTGAAATTATTGTTTACTCTGTAGCAGAGTGTGGATTATCTTTTCTGCAATTACTATCGAACCAAGTTCTTGGGCCTCTTTTGTCTGAGCTCCTATATGAGGAGTACAGATAACATTTGGGAGTTGAATCAGATCAAGGTTAGTCGGAGGTTCGATATTAAATACATCCAGGCCTGCACCTGCTATTTTTTTATCTTTCAATGCTTGAAATAACGCTTCTTCGTCAACAACATCCCCCCTTGAGGTATTGATAAAAAATGCTGTTGGCTTCATAAAATCTATGATTGATTTATCAATCATTTTCTTTGTTTCTGGAGTGGAGGGAACATGACAAGTTATAAAATCGGAACTTTGAATAAGTGTTTTTAAATCGGTAGTTATCAATCCAGTTTCAGAGATAAATTCTCTATTTATAGGATATATGTCAAAACCTATTAGGTTCATTCTCAAAGATTTTGCTATTCTTCCTATGTTTCTACCAATGTTCCCTACGCCAATAATCCCAAGATATTTTCCTCGAAGTTCGGTTCCCATAAGTTCCTTTTTTAACCATTTTCCTTTTTTCATTTCAATATCTGCAAAAGAAATTTTTCTAGCTAAGTCAAACATCATTCCAATCACTAACTCCGAAACTGCGTTCATAGCTGCTTCTGGTGCATTGATAACCTGAATTTGTGCTCTTTTTGCTTCCTGTATGTCAATATTATCTAGGCCTACACCCACCCTTGCAATCGCTTTTGTTTTGGTTGCTTTTTCAATAATTTCTTTATCAATTTTTGTTCTACTTCTTACAATAATGATATCATAATCATGAATGATATTTTTAAGTTCACTAGATCCTATTTCCGGTTGATAGTTTACATCAAATCCGTTATTTTTTAAAATATTAATTCCTTTTTCATCTATTGGGTCACAAATTATTATCTTTTCTTTAAATTGCACATCATAACACCTAAATCCAACTAATATAATTATTACTTGTCAAAAATTTTATTAATTTCAGAATTTATTTTGAGCTTATAACTTGGCCTGTTATGTGGTCTACATAATAGGTAGTATTTTTGGGGATTGTTATTACTTGCCATGCGAAATGATTACCGGTAGAAATCGTGGGTTGTGTAACGCCAATCTTTTTATCAATTTTATCGCCATTTTTGACGCTATATATTGAACCATCTCCCTTTACAAACACATATTTAGTTTGTATTTTGGATAATGATAAATTTCTTAAAGATTCATCCAATTTTTTTACTATCTCAATGGCTGTATTGTTTTCGATAGGAATTCTGTTGAGACTAGGTCTTGTAAGAGAATCATTAACCCCTAAAAAGACCAATATCATAACTAGTAAACCGACAAGGATTGATAAAAATATCTTATTCATAATTAAGATTAACGGTCCAATACTATCTTAAACTATATCTTATAAGAATTTTATTACATTTAATAACACCAAAGACGATATTTTTATGAGAATGATTACGATAGAGGAAAGGCTTCATTCATTTGGGTATGACCTACCAAAAATTGCACCCCCTGCTGGGCTTTATAGCCCCGTGTCATCTGTTGGTAATTTATTATTCATTTCTGGACAGATACCATTAGATACCCTGGTTGAACCACCTATACTAAAATTTAAGGGAAAGGTCGGATCACAATTGACATTGGAAGAAGGAAAGAATGCTGCAATATTGTGCACATTAAATGCCCTTTCACAATTAAAAGAATATCTGGGAAGTCTGGAAAAGATTAAAAAAATAATTAAAATTAGTGGTTATGTTAACTGTACGGAAGATTTTATAGATCATCCAAAGGTAATAAATGGAGCGTCCGAGCTAATTTTGGGCATATTTGGAGAAAAAGGAAAACATGCTCGTATCGCCGTTGGTGCTAATAGTCTTCCATTAAATAGTGCTGTTGAAATAGATTATATAATTGAAATTTAAATAAAAATATTTTAGATTATTTTAAAAAAAATCAAAATGGCATGGCCAGTACGAATGGTATCGGTTTGAGCGAAAATATGCAAATAGGTTTGTTACAAATTAAATCGATGATTTGATTGTAACATTGCGCATTTGCTGTGCATATGTTACCTTGTTGATATCCCAGAATTACTTTTGTATTGTTTGAATCCAATTTGTCTGTTTGAATACTCGTGTAATTAAAATAATTCAGAATTTCACCATTGATTTCCTTAGATTGGGAAGTCAACCAACATGAATATAGAAATACAACTACTATGAGAATTTTTACTATTTTATTCATATAAAAAAGATATACTCATATCATATATTTGACATGTTGTGGAAAAATATGTGAAAAAATTCATATAAAAATCACAGAAATTTTTTGTATTTTTTTTGGTTTTTCTCAATAACCAATGATAATGTTTCCATTATGTGATATTTCAATTTAAATCAGTTGCCTCATTTTTTAAAGTTTAAAACAATTTTGTTTAAATTAATATTAGAATTATTACATTTGTTTTTACACATCTAATAATAATTACATATAATTTATAAAATTACTATAATTAATTTTATAGAAATCGTAATAAATAAGCTAATGTCACATCTATAACAATAGAATGTTTAACAAGGAATCCTGCCGGCGTTGTGGGTCAGAACTTAAAGTTCTTAAACTTTGTAATATTTGCCAGGAAGATATCAGATGGGTTTGCGTCTCTTGTAAAATTCTTGAAGAATATATCCATTATCATTTGCCGAGATTAAAATACTTCGTTTCTTATTAATTAATTTAAAAATTAAATTTCTAAATTCATAAAAAAAATGTAAATCGTAGTTATATTACCTGTATAAAGTAACATATAATATTCCTTTAATATCATTTTCTGAACAAGTATTTCATATCTTTATTCTTGTTATTTTTTCAAAAACAGAAAATTAAGCATATGGATCTAATTTTTCATAGAATTCATAAAACTCTAGTAGTTATTTCACTTGAGTTTGAGTAGGTAATGGACCGGGTGAGATTTGAACCCACGACCTCAGCAATGCCAATGCTGCATCCTACCAGGCTAGACGACCGGCCCAATAAATCAAAATAAATCTAGATATTAATATCTTTAACTAGAAATAATACTTTTATTAGATTGATAAATACTAGATTTAACAAAGAGTGAAAATTGAACAGTCAGTTGGCGCAGTAATAAAATACAAGAAGTCATTAGATAATATGGAACATTCTGAATTTTTATTACTTAAAAATCGAAGAGGTTACTGGGGTTTTCCTCAAGGACATAAAGAAAAAGGCGAAAGCGAAATCCAGACACTTACTAGAGAGGTTAATGAAGAAACCGGCATTGTTTCAATTGAAATACTTTCATTTATAGGAAAAATCAATTATTCTTTTTTCAAATCTGATGGAATGAAATCAAATAAAGAAGTCAGTTTTTATTTTGCAACTACTCCGACGAGGACTATTAAATTGTCAGAGGAACATGATGATTATACGTGGACAACCTTTGAAGATGCAATGTCTTATTTAGATCATAGGCAACTTAGAATAATAATGCTTAAGGGTCATAAAAAGGGATTATACTGATGAATTGATATCCTGATTGTATTGAAAACTAAATTAATCATAATGATTAACCTTTTGTTTTAATTATCGACAAACAATTTATATTTGATCCAATGTCGAAACATTAATGAATAGTTTTCATGACGGTTTCTGGAAAAAGGATAGTATTAACTGCTGATCGAAGTCTAATGACTAATTACAGGGGAAATTTTTTATACGGTTTTATTGCATGTGGACCATATGAATTAGTTCCCGAATTTGTTTTTGATAAACTTTTTTGTCCCAGTGTCGAAACTGACAAGAAAACAGGCGAAGTGAAAGTTGCTCAGTGTGGATTAAGGAGAATCGAGGGTGCTCTTTTACAAGAATATGATAAGAGTGATATTTTGATTGCTCACCCGGAGATGTTAGAAAAATCTATTGGTTCGAATACTAAAGTTGTAGGGGTAAATGTAATGGACCCATTAGGAATGGCCCCGGTAACAACAACAATGTCTCCTGAGAAACTATCCTATGTCGCAATGAAATTTAAAAAAATGTGTGCTTCAATTATACAATTAAAAAAGAAATACGATTTCAAAGTAGTTGTAGGTGGAAATGGTTCTTGGGAATTAGCAAAACCAGATCGCATGCGTATACATGGTATTGATACAGTTGTAATAGGTGAAGCAGATGAATTGGCACTTGATCTTTTTCATGACCTCGAAGCTGGTGATGCTCCTGAATTACTGCATACTTTTGTTCGTAATATCGAAAACATACCAAAGATAAACGGTCCCACTATAAACTCACTTATTGAAGCAATGAGGGGTTGTGGGAGAGGTTGTGATTTCTGTGATGTAAACAAACGATCCAAAAAAGATATTCCATTATCTCGTTTGCAGGAAGAAGCAAAAATCAATCTAAAATATGGATTTGATTCGGTTTGGTTACAATCCGATGAAATGCTGTTATATGGATGTGATAATAAGGATTTTATTCCAAATAAAGAAGCAATAGTCGATGTATGGACTGGATTGAAATCGGTAGGTGCAAATTTTGTAGGTACTACTCATATGACTCTATCTGCAGTTGCTTCATCCCCTGACCTTATTAAAAAATTGTCTCAAATCAATGATATGGAAAACAATGGGCGATGGCTTGCTACTAATTTGGGAGTAGAAACAGTAGCACCAAGAATGGTAAAAAAACACTTGGGTGTAAAAACTAAACCATTTCAACCTGAAGAATGGGGCTCAGTAGTTAGGGAAGGATGTAAAATTCTAAATGCAAATCACTGGTTTCCGGCTCTAACATTGATAATTGGATGGCCTGATGAAACACCAGATGAAACACAATACACGATAGACCTCATAGAAGATTTCAGACAAATGAACATGAGGGGATTGGTTGCTCCATTGTTGTATCAAGATTTTTCTGAAAAAAATTCCATGCATTTTGGAAATCTCAATGAAGCCCAATTCACATTATTTTGGAAATGCTGGCAACATAATCTACATATAATAAATGATATAATACCTATTATTATCAGAAACAAAACATATGGTCCTGCGATGAAAATATTTATGGCCGGACTAATTAAGACTGGAACATGGGCAATTATGAAATATCTTAGAGGATTATCAAAGGAACTGTTTAATGGACAAATACCCGAAGATATTGTCGATAAATATGCAAGAAAGAGATCAGTTACTATGGCACCTTCGCCAAAACTTTGATGTATGTCAAAAAATGTGAAAACTTAGGTTAACACATGAAATTTTAATAAAAATAGAACCATTTTATTATAATTTTACTTTTCAAGATTTTCTATTGCTTTTCTAACAATAGTTGATCTCTTTGGTCTTAATATAATGAAATAATTCTTGTCAGCTCTTTCTATCGAATTTACTTCTTTGTATTTTCTAGTAGATATATCAAATTCAAATAGTCCTGGTCCAAGTTCTACCTTGGTATAAGCAACCATGAAAATATTTGAAAATTGACTCAAAGGAACTATTGATAAAATATAATCATTGTAACTTGTGACAGGCATTATTTGCTTCATGTATGGAACAATTGAGGAAAGATATAAAAAAAGATCCTCCACACGTTCAAACTCTTCATATTCAAAATCCATTATTATTTACCTAATTGTTTTTTCCTTTAGTGGTATTAACCATATGATTCGAATTTTATATCATAACTTCCATCAGGTCTTTTCTCCCTCTCTGTGACAAACCCTTTTGGTCTTAAATAATCTAATGCACCGTCTACAGTCCCTTGCCATCCACAAATATAAAATGAGGTATTTTGAGGTGTTACTTTCTCTCCAACCAATTCTTCAAGTGGTGATTCATCGTTTCCTTGTTTTGGAGCTAAAAATGATTCTACCCTACCCTTTTGCCCATTCCAGGACCTGTTAAACCATTCTTGCGGTCTACTTATGCTTGCCCTGTATCTGAAATTCCAGGTATCTTTACCTTTGTCTAAACTTTCTTCTTCTAAATCGCTTAATAATTCTCTGTAACTTAACTCATCTACATAACTTGAACCATGCAAAACCACTATCTCTCTTTTGCTTTTAACAGCCTTTAAATGCATTGAAACTGATATGAATGGCGCAAGTCCGGTCCCACCTCCTATTAGAACTAGCCTTCTGTTATCTGGACTTCCATCATGCATAGTATCATTGATGGTAAAGGATCCAGTAGGTTTTAACCATGATATCTCGTCTCCTTCTTTTTTGTTAAACAATTCTGTGGTTAATCTTCCAGGTAACGGTTTTTTCACCCATCTTATGACCAACTCAAAATATCTTTTTTCCTCTGGAGGGGAGGCGATAGAATAAGCTCGTCTAATCATCTTGTTTTCAGCTGTATTATGAAGAGCCAATGTTACAAATTGTCCTGCTTTAAAATCAGGTATCTGTCCCTCTGCCGGTTTAATTCTAAATACTGCCAAATCTTCCTTATATACCCTGACGTATGATATTATTCCTTTATTTTCTACTACCATGATAAATATTCGTTATTGCCTTAAGTTCTCTATATATGTTATTATTATAATCTTGATATATTAAAAAAATTTATTTCAGAATACATAATGTATAATATTCATATTATGAATGATTCACCATTAAAAGATAGAAGTTCATTTCATTTAGATAATTTTGAAAAAGAAATGAGTGAACAAAATTTGGAGCAAAAAATACTGGTAAATAAGTTTAGTGAAGCGATGAACAAATTTGCATCGGATAGATCCTTTGAGTCATGCCTAGACGCATTAAATATTTCTATACAGCTTGCGAATGTCAGGGGGAGTTTGTATAAATCATTTGAACATTATTCAAAATATCTTGAAAATGAGATAGGAATACTAGAACGGTTAATCAAAACTAAGTAATTAAACCAGATATTATTTTAAGCAGATTTTATTAAATAAAGATAACTTTGTTCTTTATTGTTCCAAGGTTTTCTATCGTTATTTCTACGGTGTCATCATGTTTCAAATATCGAGGTTCTTTCATAGACATGGCTACACCCGCCGGTGTACCTGTTGATATTATATCGCCTTTTTCTATTGTTATCAATTGACTAAGACTTGAAATGATCCTTTTAATGGGAATAACCATGTTTCTGCTAGTAGAATTTTGTCTTATCTCTTCATTAACTTTAGTAACAATTTTTAGATTCTGAGGATCATTAATCTCATCCATGGTAGTTATCCATGGACCGCATGGAGCAAACGTGTCTATACTCTTTCCTCTTGTAAATTGCTTATCTCTAAATTGTATATCTCTGGCAGATACGTCATGGAAAATCATATATCCAAATACCGCATCCAATGCCTCATCTTCAGTAATTTTCTTTACGTCTTTTTTTATTATTACTGCAATTTCTGCCTCGTAATCCAATCTCTTTACTATGGAAGGACATAATATATCATTGAAGGGTGAATTTAATGCAGTCCTTGGTTTTAGAAAAATTACTGGTTCGTCTGATGGAGTCAAGCCTGCATCTCTTGCGTGGTCATAATAATTAAAAGCTAAACAGATTATTTTGTTAGGATTTGGAAGTGGAGTCAGAAGTGATTCCTTAATTAACTTCTGGGAAAAACTTAATTTTGATTCATGTTTTTTAATTTCATCCAACCACCCTTCAAATAGGAATTGCTTTATTTTTGGAGGTAAGGGTATTCCTGTTTGGTCTTGAATCTCATTTTTTGTAATTATTGATTCTCCTTCCTGCGAGATTATTCCATATGTTTCTCCATATATCGGATCATTTATTCTTCCAATTTTCATACTATCATTTCTTTCCTATTTGTGTGTCATTATCGCGGTTTTTGCATCATCTAGCCTACAAAAACCCATTCTAACAAATTGGATTCTATCATCAGGTTTTAATAAATTTATATGGGATTCACAAAATCCGTTCAGATACACTAAACTATTTTCATTAAAAATTTCATTTTCAAACAAAATGTCTGGAACTATTATATTAAAAGGAGAAAATTCCAAATCGGAAACCCACTGTATCTTGGGAATATTTTGATGAATATCATTGTCAGTTATATGTGCAGACAAAATTCTTTCTTTCCGATCGATTCTTTCTATTTTTATATTATAAAGCTCCATAAGCCTGATTTCTTCATCCTCTTTTACATTAATAAAATCCTCTTCTGATATATAGAAAATATTGTTCACACGGATTTCCCTAGAGCCTAGTGCAGGATTGTTTGGATGATTTTTTAATATGACACTTTCATATTTACCATTATTAATAAGAAGCTTACACGGATTTTTTACAAAAAACAATCTAATGGAATCCCCATCAACTATCTTCCTGTTAAACGACTCTAAAATTTCAAATGATGGCTTTGTTTCGGCCAGAGTTATTCCTAATGAAAGGATAAATTTTCTTATTGCATCAGAAGTAAATCCTCGCCTTCTTAATCCGGCTAACGTAGGAAGTCTAGGGTCATCCCAGTTTGTTATTAATTTATTTTCAATCAGTGGTTTTAACTTTCTTTTGGATACCGGAAGTCCTTCAAATTCTAATCTTGAAAATTCAATCATCTCTGGTTTTCGGAGTCTTAATTTATCAAGGATTGCAAAATAAAGTTCATTCCTTAACTCGTATTCTTTGGTTCTCATGGCATGTGTAACTCCATCCAGACTATCTTCTAGCGGGGCAGCAAAGTCATAAGTTGGCCATATTTTGTATTTGTCGCCTAATAAGGAATGATGATGATTGATAATTCTAAATAAAGTTGGGTCTCTCATCGATGTATTTTGGCTTTTCATATCTCCTCTGAAGCGTATTACAGATTGATTTTCATTGAAATTTCCGTCAAAAAAATCATCTACCCGTTCCAAATAATTATCTTGATTAATTCTACAATCACATTCTTTTTGTAAAAATCGATCCTCTTTAATTTTGGTTTGAACACAATTACATACGTATGCGTTTTTTTCAATCACCATCTCCTTACCAAATCGGTATAATATTTCCAAGTCATCGGAGGTGTTTTTTATACGATCAGGTTTTATGTTTAACCATTCTATTCCATTAGATATAGCATCATAATATTCCAATTTTTCATTGGTAGGATTTGTATCATCAAACCTTAAAATTAATTTGCCATTGTACATTTTAGCATATTCTTCATCTATGATGGCAGCTTTTGCATGCCCGATATGTGGATATCCATTAGGTTCTGGTGGAAATCGTGTTATAACCAAACCCATCTTTGCATTTAAAAGTGGTGGAAAAGAAGATGATTCTTTTTTGCCATCCTTTTTGGTTGCTATTTCAAATAAAGGAGATAACTCTTCAAATATTTTTTGTTTTTCATTTATTTGTAGTTCATTTATATCTCCTACTATTTTTTTAATCATTGGGATAGTTTCTTTTATTTTTGACCTGATCTCTGGTTTTACTGCAATCAATCTTGATATTACTACATCTACTCTAGGTTTTCCTTCATGTTCAAGTGCATTTTTAAGTATGATAAATTTTATAGTGTTTGTTAAAATCAAATCTTCCTGTTTTTCAACCATTTTATTAGATACTCCTATTAACAATGAAATTTGCTATTTCAACCAATGTTTTTTTAGGTTCCAAATCTGGATAATTTTTAATAGATTTCCTAGCTACTTCCATATGAGAAAATGCTTTTTTCCTTACTTTGTCATCTATCTCTAAAGAAGAGATTATTCTTACCGCATTTTTTAATTTTTCCGTTGAAGTTTTTTTACCAAAAACATCAAGAATTATTTTTTTTTCACTTTCATTTGTACTATTTAATGCCAAAAGAATGGGGTAGGTTTTTTTCCCTTCTCTCAAATCATTTCCTACTGCTTTTCCAGTCGCCTTTGGGTCACCGATGACTCCTATTAGGTCGTCTATTAATTGAAATGCAATTCCAATATTTTTACCAAAATTTTCCATATTTTTGACATCATTATCATTTGCATTTGCTGATAACGCTCCTAGTCCACATGATGCCTGAAATAAAGCGGCGGTCTTTTTGTTTATCATTTCAATGTATTGATTTTCTGTTGGAAATTCTCGATCTTTTGAAAATGATACATCCAGCGCCTGTCCCTCACAAACTTGAACACAAGCAGAGGATAAATTTGAAATCATTTTTGCTATGTTTTCAAATGGTAACTTATTTTTAATTCCATAATATGATAGAACATGAAATGCGATTGAAAATAGTGTGTCTCCCGCTATGATGGCAAGTGGGAGTCCGTATTGTTTATGAACTGTTTTTATATTATGTCTCATCTCGTCATTATCCATGATATCATCATGGACCAATGAAAAATTGTGTATCAATTCTACAGAAGCCGCAGTAGGTATGGCTGTTCTTTTATTTCCATTAAACATTTCGCATACCTTCATTACCATCAGAGGTCTTAGGCGCTTTCCACCACTGTAGATATAACTTGAAGCAGCTTCATACAGGTGACTTGGTTTTCCATTTAACGCAGAAATTATAAATCGATTAATCTGCTGACTATTTTTCTCGATTTTTTTATAGAAAAATGAGCTCAATTTTTTACCCTTTCTGCTAATTTCTCTGTTAATATATATCTAGATTTTGACAAATCAGAAATGTTAGATGCACCTATTAAAAACATTGTACTTCGTATCTCGTCAACAATTTTGTTAAAGAACGATAACAAATCTCTTTCCGATCTGTTTGCTGCCTTCAAAAATGGAAATGCCATTGCTGATGTATTGGCACCTATTACTATACATTTTACTATTTCTAATCCATTCCTTAATCCTCCAGATGCTATTATGGGAATTTTCGAAACACTTCTTACCTCCAATATGCTCTGTGCAGTGGGTATCCCCCAATCCCAAAAAAGATACCCTAAATTTCTTTTGTTACCAATTTTCTGTTTATCGGCGCGTATTTTTTCTACTGCAGCCCAACTAGTTCCACCTGCACCAGAAATGTTTAGTGCAGAAATTTTTGTTGACTCTATTTTTGTGGCTACCTCTTTGGAGATGCCAGCTCCAGTTTCTTTTATAATGATCGGAAGTGAAATTTTTTCTGCAATTTCTGTTATTCTATGTAAAATTCCTCTGTATTTGGGTTCGCCTTCAGGTTGAATCAATTCCTGCAATGGGTTTAGATGTATTGCAAGAGCATTAGCATCAATCATATCTATTATTTTTACAACATCTTCAAATTTCATACCCGATGCAAGTTGAGCTCCACCAATATTTGCAATTAGAAAAGAATTTGGTGCATTTTTTCTTGCGATTGAATATGTATCTTTTAATTTATCACTTTTTAGTCCTGCTCTCTGACTTCCAAGACCCATTGGGATATTGCATTTTTCGGCTAGCTTGCCCAATCTTCCATTAATTTTTATTGCTTCTGGAGTACCGCCTGTCATGGAGTCAATAATTAATGGCGCATTAAATTCACGTCCTAAAAAATTCACCCCGATATCAATTTCATCAAAATCGATTTCCGGTAAAGAATTATGTACAAGATTTACATATTCTAGATAAGTGGAAACATTTTTTGCTTGAACATTTCTCTTAAGTGGAATATCTATTCCATCTTTTTTTCTTTGAATAATTATATCCAGCTCTTTTTTTTCAGACCTTGACATGATTCATTTCTTTATATTCCTCTAAATAATGTTCCTTTAAAGTCTTCACCTGTTATTGCTCTTTTTATTTCCACAGGTTTTAATCCGTTTACCATTATTACATCTAAGCCAGACGATGTAATAGATAACGCTTCTCTGACCTTTCTTTTCATGCCTCCTGTTATATCTAAATCTGTTTTTTTATTGTCAAAAAAACCCACGACACCTAGGTCTTGATTCTTTATTTCTTTGATTATCTTTTTTTCGTCTGCATTGTTGTAGAGACCGTCGACATTTACTGCAAAAACTATCCTGTTTGGCCTTAATTTTTTTGCAAGTAAACTCATAATTACATCTCCTGAAAGAATTGAGTAGTTGTTAGATTTATAGTGGATTACATCTCCAAAGGTTGTTGGAATTAAATTATGATTTGACATCTCCATTATTTCCAATGCTTTGTCGCTCTGAAGTCTTCCGTTTTTCATAAACATCAGTGGCGGGAAAGAATATGCATTCAACTTGGATTTTATAAAAATATTGCTAATTATCTGATTTAGGATTATCATTGATTCATGTACTATTGAAATTCCATGAGAATCATATGGCTGTGGTTTAGTATGCATGTCATATTTAACAGACCAATAATGCCCAAATGACCCACCACCATGAACAACGATCATTTTCTTTTCTATGGATTTTAACTGTATCGCAATTTTTTTTATGGCCTCAAAATTAGGAGTCAATGGCTGGTCCTTTTTGGTAATTACCGAACCTCCCAATTTTATTAAAACAATGTCATTTTTTTCCACAGATTAAAATTTTAATCATCTGATTTAAATTTTAATAATTTAATCAATTCGTTAATTTTGTTATTATTACTCCATTATTTTCAATGGTTACTGGAAATACATTATATCCTTGGTTTTCTATTATTTGTTTTATCCTCCCTTCTTCTTCCTTGGGAACCAACGATATTATACTTCCTCCCCCACCAGCACCTGTTAATTTAGAACCAAAAGCCCCCGCAGCATTAGTTTTTTTAATTATTTTTCCTATCAAATTATTAGAAACTCCTATCTTTTCTAGCAATTTTTGATTCTCGTTCATTAACCGTCCTATTTCATCTTCATTTCCATTTCTAATTTTTTTTAAAGCATCATTACAGATTTGTTTTGCCGTATCTTTTATTTCCATAAATTTTAAATTTTCATTTTCGTTAAATTTTTTTACTTTTTCTACCATCTTTTTAGTAGAATGGGTTTTTCCAGTATCAATTATCAAGAATGCAAAGTTATTCATATAATTAATTTTTCTGTATTTTTGGTTTTTTAAATAATATACTAAACCACCAACTGTTGAAATTAAACAGTCTGCTCCGGATGAAAATTTATGAATGAGTGTTTCTGTTTCACATGACTTTTGGTATATCTCAATCTTATTTATTTTTTTAAATAAAGAAGATATCGCTGCATTTGTTGCAACGCTCACTGCTCCAGAGGAACCTAAACCAATCCCATTTGGGATTTCTGAATCTATTTTTATATCCAATCCGATATTGTGAATTTTTTCTTGTTCAAACAGTCTTCTGCATGTAGATATTATTGGATAAAAAAAAGATAGTCTCTCTTTCTCTTTACTGTATTTATTATCCAGCTGATAGTATACTTTTTTTTTGTTATCTGATTGAATGTAAATTTTATTACTATTTTGAATAGGTTTAACAGAAACATTTAGTCTGCGGTTTATTGCCATCAATATTGCAGGATTGTCATAAACCACAAAATGTTCACCAAATAATATTATTTTTCCTGGAGCAGAAGCAACTAGATGAGTTTGAATCAATTCTATATAAAAATCATTGAGGCATAACTTATTACATTTTCGTTTCTAGTCTCTATCTTTTTATTATTGCCAAGCTTTAACAAAATTCCTTGGGTTGCCCCAAAAAATTTTACTATTTCCATAACAGATGCTATCGCTCCGTGTCCACATAGAGACCCGTTTGTCTTTGAAATTAATTTATAAAACTCCCTCGTATCAAGAGTCTTGATGGCATCTATCATTTCTAAAACACTACTTTTTGCTATATCTTCATTCTCATAATGTCCAAAATTTGATGTACCTATCACAAAGTTGTTATCCTTATTCTTAATTACATCGGAGACTATTCTGGAAAAATTTTTAACGGTTTTATAAGATTGGTCTAACAACAAAAAAGGAATAATTTTAAATTCAAAATTACATATTTCTTGGAGGAATGGCAATTGTATTTCTATGGTGTGGTCATTTTCAAAAGGGGCTGTTTCACAATAAATTTTATTGGTTCCTTTATTTATTATTTGTTCTGAAATTTCATTATTAATTTTTATACTTCCTAACGGTGTATGCCAGTATCCCTGACTGAGTATGGAAATTTTATTGCCTATACCCAGATGATTGGTTCCAATAATGATAAAATTTTCATTGTTTTGATACTTGAGAAATGAATATGCATGTGCTGCAACCATTCCTGAAAAAGGATATGATGCATGAGGAACAATAAAACCATATATTTTTTTAAAGTGAGGATAATTTCTTTTTGTTTCTATTTGAACATCATTAAAAAAATTAGAAATATTATTTTTTAAAATTTGTTTTTCTTTTGGATAAAAAATATCATCAAAATGTGGAGTTCTTGTATAAAGATACCTCATTCAAACTATTTCTTCTACCAACTTTGTTTCAAATTCGTCTAACGATATCTTCATTTCTTTGTCTGATTTTATAGTACCTTGCTTTTTTAAAACTTCTCTTGCAAGAAGCCAATAAACGGCTGCAAGGGCCTTTCTTCCCCTATTGTTTGCTGGAATTACCAAGTCTACTTTTGAAATTACATTATCACTATTTGAAATTGCAATGACTGGAACACCAGCACGTGTGGCCTCTATAACTGCCTGTTGGTCTGCCTGAGGGTCAGTGACTATTACTATTTCTGGTTCCATATATTTTGGCAATGAGGGGTTAGTAAATGTCCCTGGCATAAAACGTCCTATTAATGGTATGGCACCCGTCAATTCACAAAAACGTTCTACAGGAGTTTTACCATATTCTCTAGCTGAGGTTACCGCCACTTTTGAAACATTTGTTCGCCCTATAAATTTAGCCGCTACATCAATTCTTGATAATGTTTTACTAATATCCAAAATATAGAGGCCTTCTGGATTTGCTCTTACTATGTAAGGAGTCATCGATTTGGTCCTTACCGGTGTCCCTACTCTTATACCAGTTGATAATATCAATTTTTCAAGATTTTCCTGTTCTGTTTGACTTTCTGTTATACTTGCATTATCAGAAATATTCTCGTTTATGTTATCAATATTTTTTTCATTAGTTGGATCCTGCTCTGTGTCATTGACAGAACCAGATATTTGATTATCGTCGCTTGTAAGATTCATTTTAAGATACGTGGAGATTTGTTAGACCATCTATTAAATCATACTCATTAATCCTCAACAATTCATTTAGCTTTGATATACGTTCTCCACCTAAAATTCCTGTTTTTAGCATTTTTGATTGCGTTGCTATCGCGATATGTGCAATATGTGAATCAATTGATTCTCCAGACCTATGTGAGGTAATGATACCAATATTATCTTTGGTACATTCATCTGCAAATTCAAGTGCGTCAAAGATAGTTCCAGCTTGATTTACTTTTAAAATTGCTCCACTGCAAGATTTACTTTGGTTTGCTATTTTTACTCTGTTTTTATTTGTTACCAGCATGTCGTCTCCAGTTACTAAACATCTTCTGTTTTTAGAATTTATGATACTCATACTCTGAAAATCTTCCTCGTGAACGGGGTCTTCTGCATAAATCAGGTCATAATCTTTTATCAATGCATTAACAAAATCAATTTGTTCTTCCGTCGTTCTGTTCACTCCTTGTCGGGAATAACGATAAACTCCCATTTTTTCATCCCATAGTGATGAACTAGCAAAATCAATTCCCATGGCAACTTCATTTTTAGAAAATCCAGAAGTTGTGATAGCTTTTTCAACCACTTCAAATGCCTTCTCGTTATTAAGATTAGGTGCCCATCCTCCCTCATCTCCCCTTCCATACGTAAATTTATTATCAATACCTTCTAGAATCTTCATTACTTGTTTGTGAACAATAAAATTCATTTCCATTGCCTGAAAAATGTTCTTTGCTCCTTTGGGACACACTAGAAATTCTTGAATATCTGGAGTTCCAGGACCAGCATGGGCACCTCCTCCTAAAACATTACCTAATGGGAAAGGAAATTTATATGATGAACTGTTACTAATAATTTGAAAGAATGGTTTTTGTAATGCCTTTGATGCCGAATCTATAGATGCAATCGATAATGCATATGCCACTGCTCCACCCACAACTGAATAGGTTTCAGTTTTATCGATTTCTCTCAAAACATCATGAAGGGTTTTTGGATTTGTAGAATCTATTCCTATAAAGTTTGATTTTTTGACATCAAAATATTCTAAGGTTTTTTCGGGACTGTTTTCAACAAAACTTTGGACCTCGTTTTTTCCTACACTAGCTCCTGATGGAGCACAGGACCTACCTAAGTACTTTGAATCAGTTATTACATCTATCTCTATTGTTTTGTTTCCTCTGCTGTTAAAAACAATCCTTCCCTTTACATCAGTTATCTCTGACATTTAAAGCCACTTTTTTACTGATTAATTTCAGATTCCATCTCATTCTTTCTTTGTCTTAAAACTTCATAATATGGAATAACCTGGTAGATAGTTTCTACACTTGAAATAAACATTCTCCTGCAACAATATCTTTTGATACTTAGAGAATCCAAAACGTTTCCTGAATCTTCACCAGCTTTAATTCTACTGGAGTATTCCTCATATTTATCAGCAATTAGGCCACCACAGGTAAAGCATCTAACTGGAATTAACACATTGATAGTAAATTAAATGACATTATAAAAACTATTAAGATTTACATTGGTATATACAAATATTCAAATTATAGTTAAATGAACTTTTTTTTGCGCGGGAGTCGCCCAGCATGGCCAAAGGCGTAAGACTGAGGCTCTTATCCCTCAGGGGTTCGTGGGTTCAAATCCCATCTCCCGCATTTCTCATTCAAATTTCTTCATTATTCTATAATAAGGTGAATTCTTGTGTTTTTCAATACATTTGACACACATTGATTTATCCCCGTATTTCATATGACATTTACATTCACAAAAATTTGCTGGTAATGACAAATATCTTAACAGATAAACGCTAGATATTTAATATTTTATATTGGCTTATGTTTTTGATGGTTCAAACATGAGATTTTAAGATCACTTTTTTATTTAAGATGGTTTTATCTATTTTGATTTATTTGGATTCTTATAAAAGATTGGAGGAGGAACAAAAGTTATATCAACTACTCAAAAAACAAAACGAAGCAGAGATTCATGAAATATTACATTACAGCTCAAAATTGAAAGATATACAAAACCACTTGATACGAAATTACTTTCACACTCTACTCACAGACGGACTTAAACATATTGAATACATATCCAATATACTTGCTGATATTGAAGGAGCCTCGCATGTTTCACATTTAACACAACAGGGAATCGAAGATTCAATTGCCGAGGAAGAAGAATCAAAAAATGTTTTACTTGAATGTTTGGATCTTACTCATGATGCAGATACAAAAGAAATTTTAAAAAGTATTATTGTAGATGAAGAACATCATGTAAAGATACTAAAGCATATTTACGAAATAGTTCAAAACTATTCAAAGGGAAATAATTCCTAAGAAGGATTGGTTTTAATAAAATAATGAATATTCAAAATAATATCATACAATATGTACTATCCAATTACAGAAATAAACGGTTTATAGTTGAAGATGGAATAAACACAAGCAGACTGATTATAGATAAAATAAATGGGATTTTTGAAAAAAATATCTTTGAACCTTCAGATATCAAAAAAATAAATCCTAATTTTGCAAAGACTATAAGCATCATCAAAAATCTCGATGAATATCAGTATCTGTTGGGACAGGCAATCCCAGAGTTAGATGATAACAACCTTTTCAAATTGGACTTGCTAAAGTCAAGAATTTATATATTTTATGTTACTAGTATTATTGTATATTATCTTAAAAATAGTCAGTTTGAAAAAATAGTGGAATGGAATCAATATGCTAACACACTGCTAGAAAAAATTTCTGATTTTTATGTAGATTTCACAAATAATGACCTAAATAGGAAACTTGATTTTGGGAATATTTCCAAACACTTTTGCATTGATGAAGATTTTATCAACAATACTTTAAACAGTTGTTACAACTAAAAATATATTTTTTATTTTATGAAAACTCGGTTAATACTTCTTTACTGTGTCCCTTTGGTTTGACTTTATTAAAAATTTTCTTTATCCTGCCTTCTTTATCTATCAAAAACGTCGTCCTGTTGACACCCATGTAATTTTTTCCCATAAATGTCTTCAAACCATAAACACCGTATTTTTTTGAAATCTCATTTTCTTTGTCCGATGCCAGTTCGTAGGGTATGTTCATTTTGGTTTTAAATTTTTCATGGGATTTTTGATCATCCGGACTAATACCTATTATAGTAATATCTTTATCTTTAAAAAGTTTGTAATCCTTAGAAAATTCTTCTGCCTCGATAGTACATCCTGGTGTAAAATCCTTTGGATAGAAATAGACGACAACGTTCTTTCCACGAAATTTTGATAGTTTTGTTTCTGCATTTGCTGTATTTATGAAGACAAAATCTGGAGCTACATCACCTGCTTTTAGTATATTTTCTACACCTTCGTCGTTTTCCATGCATACAATTAAACGAGTTAAAATAAAAATTTATGTTATTTTCCCAACTAGATTAGATAGAGATATTGATTTATCCAAACACAAAAGTATAAAAAATGATATTATCTGTCTTTGGAATTATTTCTATGTCATGAGTCTCTATTAATTCGGATTTGTACAAGTTATAAATAAAAGGCCATTCTATTTCTGCGTAACTTGTATTTTCCCTAACTATCACATCCTTGCCACAATTATTTAAATTAATAAAATTTCCGTCTATTTTTATATCGACTATACCCTTCTTGCTATCAGAGGTTCCTATTATCGCATTTACTCTTTTAGCATACTTATACTTCATATATATGGAAGATTCATTGTTCGGGTCAAATTTTCCAACTTTAACGAATTCTTTTCCCCAAAACCAGTTTCCTTTAAGATAAATTTTGTTTTCTTGATGATTGCCATCATCGACACAATGATTTATGCAATCTCTTTTTATACTATGATTATTTCCAAATTTTTCCAATCTTGTATATCCAACACAAATCTCCGGTGCAATTTCTTGAAATTGTAATCCATATGTATCGTAAATTTCATCAACAGGATTTTGAGAATCTCTCTGCTCAGATACAACTTGACCAGTCTCTTCTAACAGTTCAATTATTGCTTCTTCAAATTCATTAATATTTCCATATCCGGGATGTTCATATCTGATAAATCCATTTTGGTCAATCAATATGTGTTTAGGCCAATACATATTTCCATACGCCCTCCACACCTTATTTTCAATGTCAAATCCCATGGGGATATCGGTTAGATTGTATTTTTTAATAGCTTTTCTGATATTTTCTATTAATTTGGCAAATTCATATTCATAGGAATGTGCCGATATGACAAAAAGTCCGTATTTTGAATATTTTTCTTTAAGTCTTTTAACTATAGGAATGGTTCTTAGACAAAAAATACATGTATATGTCCAACAATCTAATAGAATTATTCTCCCTTTTAGATTTTTTAATGTAATCTGATCATTAATTGTCATAGATTCAGATTCAGATCCATTTAAAGTCCAATCAACAACGTTCAGGTCTGGAGCTGGAAAGGCAGGAATAATATTCATTTTATTTTTATTTGTTTTAAAAATATTCTGTAAAAGTGTTTCCTTGTAACAGAAATATTATGGACCCTACTTTTATCTTAATCAATTGCAAAAGAATTGCGATATTCTTGTAGTTGGAGGCGGCCCCGCTGGCTTATCTGCCGCATTCATGGCTGCAAAAAAAGGTTTGAATGTTATTGTTTGTGAGAAAGATAAATCTATAGCCCAGAATATAAGGACAAGCGGAGTTTCATGGATAAAGGAGATACAAAAACTAGGTATTCCAGATTCTTTATATAATCCCATTAAAAATTTTAATTTTATCTCGCCTTCAAATGAGATTTTAATCTCTGGAAAAGATTATGAATCATGTGTATTGGATGTACGTCAAACATATCAATATCTGGCAAAACTGGCAGCTTCAGAGGGAGCAGAGATACTGATTAATACAAATGTATTGCAGACCAAAAAAGACACTAATGAAAAATTAACAGGTATTATTGCTAAACAAAGTAACGATGTTTTAGATATATCGTGTAAACTAATAATCGACGCTAGTGGTTTTAATAGTATCATAGCAAGAAATCTGGGATTTGTAAAAAAATGGGAAAGATATGGTGTAGGATGCGAATACGAATGCTACTGCGAGAACCTTGATAGTGAAACTTGGATGCTGATGGTTGGAAGAATTTATTCACCTTCCGGATATGCCTGGGTGTTTCCTACCTCAAAAAATCGGGCCAGGATAGGCGTAGGTGTTGCAAGGCCAGAATCACAAGAAGACCCAAATAATATCTTAAACAATTTATTAAAAAACAAGGTAAAGCCTTTGAACAAAATGGGAAAGATTCAACCAATCGAATATCATTACGGATTTATTCCAAATCAAGGAGGAAGGGATTGTTCAGTTTTTGACAATTTAATCTTGGTAGGCGATGCCGCGGGGCAATCAAATCCGTTGGTCTTGGAAGGAATACGTCATGCAATTGAATTTGGACGTCTTGCGGGAGAGATAGGTGCTGGTGCAATTGAAAAAAATTGTACCAAAGAATCACTTTTAGAGTATGAAAGAATTTGGAAAAAAAAATTATCTTCTAAAATAGAATCTTCACTTAGAGTTCAAAATAGGTGGCTTGGATTTAAAGATGAAGATTGGGATAGAGAGCTGGATATAATCAGAGACATGTCGGTGGATGAATTGCTGGACTTTGTTAGAGGAGATTTTTCTGCTGGCAAGATGGTCAGATTGGCGTTAAATCATCCTAAAATTGCAGCCAAACAACTATTTAACCTTATTTTAAAACGGTAGAGCAAGATATTTATACTAGAATTCAACGCAACAGTATATTGCCAGGGGAATATGCATCACAATTCACTCCAATAATGTACATGCTTGGAATGGGTTTTTTGGCTGGTGTTCCTGCCTTGATACTTTCCAAAATTCTTTCTCCACGTAAAAGTTATAATCCTGTGAAATTTCTTCCGATGGAATGTGGACAGATGCCTGTTGGTGAAGGCCGTTCACATTTTATGATGCAATATTATGCTTACATATTGATGTTTGTTGTATTTGATGTCATGTCGATTTTTCTTTATGCGTGGGGAACATCGTTATTATCCATTCCCAAAAGCGCAACTTTACCTATGATTGGATTCTTAGGAATAATGTTTGCAGCAATGGGCTATGCATTGTATCTTTCTGGAAAAAAGGGGATATGGTAGGAAAGATTATGATAAAAAAATCCAAGTTATTATTTTTGAAAACAACTCCCTGGAGGTGCATCTAATATGTTAAAGGAATTGATAAATCCAAATAATTTTAATATCATGGCTGCAAAACTT
>CAZHFI010000006.1:0-56318 GCA_964531845.1 uncultured Nitrososphaeraceae archaeon | reverse complement strand
TTTTTTTTTGCTATATCATTTTCCTCTTTATCTGCCTGACGTATTCCAATTTGAATTATATCTCTTCCATTAACAATTTTTTTCTCCATTATATGAAAAAATGGTGTGGTGTGGCAGATTTCTAATCCATTATATTGTTTTTTCATATCTCTGTGTGCATCAAAATGTATGATTAATGGGTCTTTATTTTCAAAAGCCTTAATAGAAAAAAAGGATAATGTATGTTCCCCTCCAAGTATCAATGGAATTTTATTTTGGTTTAAAATATGTTGATTGACATTTGGTATGATTTTATTCAGGTATTCTAGTGTACCATCAATACCTTTTTTTTTATTTTTTTCTATATTGTGGATTCGTGGAATTTTTACATCACCAAGATCAAATATTTTTGCTATATCATGAATTTCTTGTTGTTCATCTAAAAGAAATGTTTCAATTTGAAGTGCCGATGTAGTCCTTATTGATTCCGGACCTCTTTTTGTTCCTTTGCCAAAGCTAGTTGTAATATCTAATGGAATGCCGTATACGACTACGTTTGATTCTTTATATGTTATTTTTTTTGGAATTTCGGCAAAATTATAACCACTAGCGGTTTTCTCTGGTATTATGAAATTCTTTTCAAAGTCTCTAAACAAACTATTCTATTAGATCTTTAGTAATTAATTATTCTTTCTGTCTTCTTTTCATAACGTAATATACTTTAGATTATTTAAATTTTTATTTAGTTTTTGTTCCAGAATATCTCATCTAAATTTGTTTGTCTTTGTTTTCCAAGTATGCTTTTAAAATTATAATTCAATGATGATAATACTTGATCAAATGTTGATTCCATTGCATCGATATATTTTTCTGTGTCTATCTCAGAAATATTTTTCAAAAGTTCCACTGGTTTAACTCCATCGTTTGTCTTAGTTTTTACGTATGATATGATATCTCCTGCCTTTATTTCCTTGCCAGAATCCTGTAACAGCTTTGCTGCTTTAATGTGTTGTGGTAATCCTTTGTAAATTATATAATCAATGTTTTTTTCCATATTTGTTAAAGATCTGTGTTTTTGATCCAAGATTTTTTGACCATATCTTTCAGGAGATTTATTTATCATTACATTAAAAGAAAGATTCAGAGGTGATATTCTACCATTTTCTAAATCACTAGCATTGGATTGAATTATATTTTTTATATTTTCTTTTGCAAATGCAAAATCTTTTTCTGAATTTACTTCCCTTAAAATATCCAATATCTTGTAAAAAGCATTTCTTATAAATGGTGGAGTATGTGACTTTTTACCTGTAAGTCCTTTTACATCAACGGTTCCGTCATCTAAAACTCCTAGATAATTTTTCTTTAGCTCACTAAAAACTACATAGCGATAGTTTTTGTCAATTTCTAAATCTACACCTAATTCATTTTTTGCCCATAACGATACTTGTTCCACTTTTTCCTTTGTAGGATTTTTTAGAAACAAAGAATCTGTGTCACCATAAATAACTTCGATTCCAATTTTTTTACATTTTTCGATGGTTTTGGTAGTTATTTCACGACCTAAAGCTGCGGTAGCCTCTGCAACAGGGAGGCAGTACAGCGGAAATATTTCTGCTCCCATAACACCATAACTTGCATTTAAAATTACTTTAATGGCTTGACTAACTACGTTAAATGATTGACGTTCTTCTTGAGAAATTGTTCTATTTTTTGATAAGTTTTTATAATAATTGACTCTGAGATCCCTTAGAGACCCTATGAGTAGTGATGTAATTCCTCTTCTCTTTTTACATACCCAATGATTGGTCCCAGAAATTCTTTGATTTGGATCATCAATACATGAATTATGATGACAGTTAACGGTTTCATAAGAAAGATTATGAACTTTGATTATGCTTGGATAAAGTGATGCAAAATCTACTACGACAACATTAAAATGTATTCCCAAAGTTGGATCGACAACTAAACCCCCTCTGTATTTTTTTTCTTTTATAATTGCTTCTGTAGATGAACCTCCTTTAGATCTTAATTCGTCTCGTTTAGGTATTAGCGCATTTTTTAATCTGTGTTCATAATAAAGTAATCCTCTAATCCATTGATTGACTCCAAACCTTGACACATCATCCACTGGTAATCGTGCAATACGAGATATAACAATTAGCAATTTCATTAATAGGTTATCATTAAAACTTGTTAATCTGTAAGTTAATTCAGCATCTTTTAGACAATATTCAGCTAGTTTCAAGGTAGGCAGGTCAGAGATGTCTCCATCAAAATCTATTTTGTTGTCATTTAGTAATGCCTCACTAATTGCGTTCAACGTATACTCTGAATATTTGTTACTGAATGCATAAATTTGCACTGACCTATTCTGAAAAAGACGAAATAGATCAAGATGAATTCCAGTTTTTAAATGAATTGGTTCGGCCTGCATTCCTCTTTTAACAAAGCTTTCTTTTTTTATTATTATTGGAATTTCTTCTTTTTTTATTATTTTCTTATTTACAGGATCGATGTCCGGATCTTGGGATCTTGCATAGAGATATGGAAGGTCAAAATCATCACCATTATATGTCATTACTATAGGATACATATCAATTATTTTAAAAACAGCAGATAACAAATCAATCTCGGTATCATATAATTCAATCTCTGGAATTTGTTCCTTTAATTGAATCTCTTCTTCCGTAATTGTTTTTTTAATCTGTTTTTTATTATTCGATTCAAAATTAGGCTTGTTTTCTCTTCTTAAAACTAGTATTTTTTTAAAATTTTGACTTCCATAAATACCAACTGCGACGATTCTTCTGTCATGGTCTCTTGGATTTGGCATCCTTCCCTCTTCTGATTCTACTTCAATGTCTACTGCAATTCTTTTAAGATCGGGAATAGGTTGGTTTAACAATTCTACCCATTTTTGAATATATATATTGTATTCATCGTTGTTAGAATCTATTTGTTCTGTATTGTGAAGTTTGATATCCAAATTACCTAATGCCTCAGGATTAATATTTATTTTCGGATTTATGGGGTATCTATACTGTATAATTTTGTCGTCTTTTTTAATATAATATGTACCGGGAATTAGTAAATTATCATAAAGATAATTTTCATGATATTTTATATCTGCCTCATATGCTGGAACTTTCTCTCTTATGCTATTTTCAGTACCACCGATAGAAAGCGGATCAGGTGCAAGTATTTTAATTAATTCTACTTCGCGATCCAAAACGAGATCATTCTTTTTAACAAAATCAATACTGAATTTTTTTTCTTTCTTTATTATTTCTGTAATCTTTTGTTCCTGATCTAATTTTGTATAACAATATGGTTTATGGTTTGTGTTATCCTTCCAAAACAATACCTCTCCAGAAACTGGGTTATAAAATATCAGGTAGATTTTCTGTTCTTCTCCAACATAAATAGACGAAAGCAAGATTACTGGTATGTTATCAGGAAGTTCTTTTTTTCGTCTCATGAATTCAGTAGATTTTTTATTCTTATCCGTACTTTTAAAATCAAAAGCTTCTTTTTTACCTAGTTCTGAACTTTCTAATATTGACAAATGATGGTATTTTCATATCTTTTTTGTTTATTTAATTTAATCCCCCAATATTCAATGAATCAATCATTTATTTTTAATAGCCGTTTTTCATTCCTTTTAATAAACATCATTCCAACAAAGTAAAGTCCAATCATTGGACCTGCTATGAACCACATAGTAATTCCGCTACCATCAGGAGTTATAACTGCTCCCAAAATTACAAATACAAGTAAAGCATATCTAAAATTCTTTTTCCAGAAATTATAATCAACAAGACTGGTAAGGGATATAATGTACATTATCACTGGAAGCTCAAATGAAATACCAAATCCTAGTAAAAATTGCAATACAAATGTAATGAATTCGTTGATGCTGAGAAATGTTGCTACTCCGATAGATTGTCCATATCTGTATAAAAAATCTAATATAAAAGGGATAACCAGCTTGTAAGAAAATAGTATTCCTGCTATAAAAAGTCCCGTTGTAGGTATAGAAATTTTTAAAATCTGTTTTATTCTTTTTTCTCTATTCATGATCGCTGGTGAAATGAAACCAAAAATTTCTTTTACTATTACTGGAATAGATATTATCATTGAAATTAATAATGCGATATTGATCTGAGCAAAGAAAGCTTGACCAGGTGCGGTCTGGATCAATTTAACTTCCTTTGGTAAAAGTGTATTACTCATGAACAAAGTTAATTGACTGGCTGTATTGTTGAATGGATCCAGCTTAGGATAATAAATTATAAACTGATTCTTAACTGCCTCTTTAATATGGTCTTGAATCTGATCAATATTATATTCCTTAAATCCAAAAGTCATTAGAAAAGCAGTAATTATGATGACAGTAAATGCAATTCTTAATAATCTGGACCGAAGCTCGGAAAAATGTTTAGAAATTGGCATTTCTGTCGGCATATTTTAATCTTTTTAAGAGTAACGTCTTATATAATGTAAAATATCAGAGATAATAAAAAACAACGAACTAGCTAAATTAGTTATACTCAATTTGCTAAATATCTCCTTTGTCATTGTAAAATTATTAATGCCCTTGAAAGACTATCTTCTTCCAAATGAAAATATCAAATTTCAAAGTCATTGTCGAGTCAGATACGGAGAAAGGTCGTATCGAATAGTTGTTACAGATATGCGTATTATCTTGTTTGCACAACGAGGTACTTTACTAAAATCTGATGATGTCGTTACCGAACCTATAGAAAGACTTAATGGTGTAGAGTATTTTGAGAAAGGTTTTATTTTTAGGAATGCAAAATTATCTATTCAGGGTACAACAAAATTTGATCTTTTCGGACCTATAACTGATTTAAAAGTTTTATTTAATACGTTACAATCGGTTTTAGCAATGTAGTGAAGATTTCAACTTGAAATTTTATCTGAATATGAGCCGTCCATTTTCCTAAGTAAGTTAATCTCATTTACAAAATCTGTTTGATTTTTTTCAAACAAGACTGTAGAAATAAACATACCTAGCATAATGAAAATTCCAATGATTTCAACAAATCTTAGATTGATAAAAGAAAGGAAATTCATTAAACTATTTTCTCGCTTTAGGTCAAGTTCCTTCCTTTGATTTAAAATATTATCTTCTGTATTTTGAATTTGTTCTGTGGGGTTTAATGTTATTACTATATTTCCCAATCCATTACCTCTTTGTTCTGCAAACCATATTCTACCTTTATCATCCATGGTTAGATGTTGTACAAACGATCCTTTTGTAGGTACACTAACTTTCTTCATTTCTTTCGTTTCTGGGTCTAAAATAAAGATGAAATCTGAAATATGTTGAGCAATCCATAAATTACCGTATTTGTCTTGTGTCATTCCAAATGCCAAACCATTATTATCTAGATTGTAAACCTGTGAAAAAATTTCCAAGATAGGACTAAATGAAATTATTTTATTCGTTTTATGATCACTAATGAAGATCTCGTTTCCATTTTGGTCAATAAATATTTCTGAAGGCTCTTCCAATTCTATACTTTCATTTCGGTGTGTAGAATATTCTATTATACTTCCATTTTTTGGTTCTATTTTTCCAAATTTACCTTCAGCTTCTACAAACCAAAGGAGATCCCTTAAATCATCATATATAATATTCATTGGGTTAGAACTTTTAGTGGGTATTTTGTATGCTTTATAAATCTCCGTTTTGGGATCAAATTTTAATATACTATTATCCTCTATAATAGTTAGCCATATGTTTTGTTGACTGTCTATTGCTAGGCCAGAAATAGTTCCATTCGTGGGGACTCTTTTCTGGAATATCTCTTTTTGAAGTTTTATATCGTAGATTCCTATATTTTTTCGAACAGGATCTAGATACCATAAATTGTCAGGATTTTTTGGATCTATTTTCACCATGCTTATTAAATATGTATTTTTAATTTTGTGCGACACATATCTTTTATCATCAATTTTAAATTGTATTATTTGTCCACTATTAGGATTTGTGTCTCCTATCCATATAGAATTAGTTTCTTTATCAAATAGAGGAGTTAATAGTAATGTGATATTTTGAGTTTTGAATTCATTAATCTTAAAGTTAAATTCATTTAATTTTGGTTTAATGTCCACTTTGAAAATACCTATAAAGTTGGATTCATTGAATCTCGTTGTTATACCTTGAACCTCCAAATTCCACATCCCTGGAATATTTAAAGGGATATTGCCAGAGAATATTCCGGCATCTATTTTCTTCGTTGTAATTTTTATTGGTCCTATATTTTCATTCAAATTTGTTATCTTTATTGTAGCGTTTATGATATTTGTATCTACTTTATGAGTCTCATTTACAAAATACAGTTTAAATCTATTTTCACCCAATATGCCTGGGATTTCCAACTCTGATTTTTTATCAGCATTTGTTGTGGAATATCCCTCTAATTTGAGATTTTTGGATTCTAAATCGCTTAAAATATTATCTGATTTTAAAAATTCTGGATCGATCCCCCATGGATTCTTAAAATATATTTCCTGATCGTTATGATATATGCCAGATATATTTTCCGATGCTGGAAGAACCATGTTTGTCAGTAAGGAAACCAAAAAAATCAAAGCTAGTCCAAAAGCTGATTCGATTTTTAAATGATTTGAAAATATTCTAATCTGTGAATTGCTATCAAGATTGTGTTTTTTTGGTTTATTTTTCCCTATTCCCAATGTTGCTGCAATTTTGTTCTCTGTAATAAATCGATGATATCCTCCAAGTAGTATCATACAAATTGCTAATGTTATCTTTATTGATAATATAATACCATACATTGAAGAAGAAATAAATGATAGGTTGTTTTCGATAGACCATAAAAGCATAGGTCCTGTAATAGAAATAGAGCCAATAATTATTACTACTGCAGTTGAAAATCTTGGAATCAATAATACAGTTAAAAGAGATCTTTCAAAACCCTGATTACTTTTCCTAATTTGAGGCATGATGACAATGGATAAATATATGATACCTCCAATCCATATTGAAGCAGCAATTTGATGAAAAAAATCTAATCCTGTGGCTACGAAGTTATTTGTCGCCGATGCATGAGATATTAAACTATTAGTAAAAAACAACAATAATCCAATTAGAATGAAAAAAAATACTATCTTTGAATTATTAATGTGTTCTAATTTGAATTTAAAATTATTGGTAAAAATTATTGTTAAAATTGTTAACAATATTGAAACTAATAATAATCTAATTATCATAATGTTACCGAACTTAGTCATTAATATATTTAAAACACTGGTATTTAATACCTGAGATTGTGAAACGACCATCAATACATTTGATAATAAAACTAAAATCGATGATACTATCAAAATCCTAATCAATTTATTTTCTATATTTTTCCTGAATGAATCAACAAATGCGATTGTACCACTTCCCATTCTAGAAAATGGTATCCATAACCACAAATTTAAAAAAATAACACCAAAAAATAATATTTGTCCAAAATATCCAGGTAATCTGACAAGAGAATCATTTAACGATAAGATATCCAAAATTCCTCTATTTGAATTTAAATTCTTAATAGACAACTCCGTTTCTTTTCCAATATTGAATGTAAATGAATTATCTACTACGTGACCGTCTACGGCTGATAGCACCTTGGATGAAACAATATAGGATCCTTCCGATAGATTTGACTGTAATTTGGTTACCAACGTCGTTTTATCTTGATCATTATTAAAACGCTTTCCAATTGTGACCTCTTTACCATTTACATCACTAACAGAAATTTTACTATAATCTATTTCAATTGGTTCACTAAATCTTATAATAACTTTATCAGGCGGTTCCCGTATAATTTGAAATTGCTTTGGATCAGAGTTTACTATTACGGGATGGGCAAAAATAGGATAAATCTGACCTACATAAATCATAATTAATAACAATAGTATTGGCATCAATGTAGCATATCTGGTAAACCATTCCAACAAGATACTTGCCTGTTATACAAATACATGAATTTAGATATTTTAATTTTTATATATAGAAGTAGTAACTGATAAAAAAATTTTTATTAACTCGATCATATATGTAATTCATATGAAAATGATATCCAATATTCAATATATACAATCTCAATTTATTTTAAAATTATTTGTATTAGCAATAATAAACATCAATGTAATTTTTAGTTTTATTTATTTAAACACCATTGACGGACACGGAAAAATTTTAGACTTGTTTACAACAGCTATGAACAAAATCATTTCAACCAAATATTTTCCAAATGCCTATGGTTATGTTCAGCAGTCTATTTTCGCATTACAAAATCAATCAGATTCTAATCAAAATATGACTCATTTGGATTTAACTCCAAATAACATAACTAGGTTATTTTCAACTTCCAGTGGTAATTCACTTGATGTGAGTGTTGAACCGACTCCGATTCCAATTAAAATTGATAATAAAACGAAATTCAAGATTTACTTTTATCAATTAAATTCTTCACAGATTCAAGTTCATGTAGATTACGATTTTATAATCATTAAAGATGATAGAGAAGTATTTAGTGCAGCAAAACAAATACAACAACCATTACTACACACTGCTGAAGGCATTGTTACCATTCCATATCAATTTATCACAAATGGGAATTATACCTTAAAAGTTTTGATTTTTGGCATAAATTTTATACCCATTAGTCCAGAAGAATCTACATTTAAAATAACCGTGGATTAGGAATCCTGATCATTAATTTTCTAATCAATCCACTTTTATTTAACCATAATAAGCAAAACGTATATTTATGCTAGATAACTTTTAATGAATTAATTCATAATATTTCTTCTGATCTGGGAAAATAAATCAAAAAATATATTATTGTACATTAATTTGAATTAAAATATATTTCAAAATAATAAAAATTTTGGAAATTATAAATTTTGTTTTTATAGACTATACTAAATTTCAAAAGAATAAAATAAAACATATCCAATGAATGCAATTTCTATCTTGTTTCAAATCATAATATTTTTATGAGCCGCTGGTTTATAGACGGACTGGGAACTGTATCATTTATTTAATTTTAACAGTAATCATAACATTTTTATAATTTTTATTTTTCACTAAATTTTTGTTGAAAAAGATAGAAATAGACGAAGCTTGGAAAATTATCACTCCTTTATGTAGAGATCTAGAAGAATTAATTAATAAAGGGTATTTATTTTTTATAGATGGAGAATATGATGAAAAAAACGGAATATATAACATATATCTAGAATCAAAAAAAATTCATATCGCTTCTCGTGGATTAAGAGACAGTATCGGAGATATAGAGTATTATAATAATTATTTGAGGATAGGATTTCGCTCGGGTGGCAAACCTGCAAATGTTTTTATTAATTTATTGAAAGTATGACAAAAAATTTAATATCCAAATTATATTTGTTTTAAGTATAATAAATTAAATTATTATTGTAAAATTAAATTATTTCTCTTTTTTCTCTTTATTTTCAATTTTTCCTAATTCGTCAGTCAAAAATTCTTTGTATTTCTCCTTTTCTTGCTCCGTCATTTTATCCAGATTTTCGCTTAGTATGTTTCCAATAGATACTAGTCTATCAATCATGTCTTTAGCCATGAATTTGCCAATATTTCCAAGCCTAAACATTACATCTAGTTGTTTATGTATCAAATTTTGAACCGACTCTAAATCGACTGAAATTTCTCTTCCTTTGGTAGTAATTTTATACCTTCCGTTTTCTGTTTCAGCAATTAATCCTTCTTCCAATAATCTTCCCAACATTGGATAAATTAGACCAGGTGACGGTTTCCATTTTCCTTCACTTTGAAAAATGGCTTTGTCTATTATTTCCTTTCCAGTCATGGGTTGTTCTTTTAATAAACTTAAAATATAATGTCTAGAAAATCCTCTCGGTATCGAGCTACCTACCTTAGATAACCAGTTAGTAATCATCTCTGTGTATATGGATATATCGCTAACGATATATTAATTTTATCCGAAAGATTAGATCCATAATCATAATCGCAAAATCAGATAGAAATATCGCACAATTTTACTTTTATTCTCTATATTCATTTATTTCGTAAGTCTCGTCGGGATATTTTGATATATTCAGCTTACATGACTTGCATTTATAGAATTTAACTGATATTTCATGACTTATTGAACCATTGAGCCATATCATCAATGATCCGCAGCTAGGGCAATTCATAGTCATTCTTTGATTTTAAATATTTTTAATCCAAAATATATCTTTTTAAAATAAATCTAGATCAACGTTACTTAATCCAGTCTCGTTCTACTTGATTTGGATATATATTTATCTATATCTTATCTTCTCATGGCAATGACTAAAGTAAATAAAAAATTCTCTATTAGAGAAAAATTGGAAAATAAAAATGAAATCCTTGTTCTACCAGGAGTCTTTGATGCGTTAAGTGCGAGAATAGCAGAATATGTTGGTTTTGATGCTGCATTTCAAACAGGATATGGTACTGCTGCCACATTATTAGGGATGCCCGATTACGGCTTTCTTAACGCAGGAGAAACGATAGACAATGCCAGAAGAATAATAAATTCTGTTCATATCCCAATAATGGTAGACATCGATACGGGATATGGAAATCCTCTTAACGTTTGGAAAATTGTAAAAGATCTTGAAAGAATGGGTGCAGGAGGAATTTTTCTGGAAGACCAAGTGTGGCCAAAAAGGTGTGGTCATATGACAGGAAAATCTGTTATCCCGACAAATGAGTATCTCCAAAAGCTTAAAGCTGCAATTGATGCAAGAAAAAGCAAAGAATTTGTTATCGTGGCAAGAACCGATGCTCGTGCGCCACTAAGTCTTGAAGAGGCAATCTCGAGAGGTAAGGCATATCAAAAAGCAGGTGCTGATGTAATATTTATCGAGGCTCCGCAGACTTTATCCGAAATGAAAAAAATCACCTCTGAAATCGATGCTCCATTGTTGGCAAACATGATTGAAAACGGAGTAACCCCTAACTTGTCCACCTCTGAATTATTAAAATTAGGATTTAGAATGGTGGTTTTTCCTTTATCTGCTTTATATTCTTCAGCATACGCCATTAGGAAGACATTCACTGAACTTAAAAATACTGGGACAACAATCAAAAATAAAAAAGGAATGATTACATTTAAGGAATTTAATGAATTTGTCAATATTAAAAAATATTATGATTTAGAAAAAAACTATTTATCTTAATTTAATCGTTCAATTTTTTTATGCATTATACAAACACAAAGTGTTTTTAAGTTATTCTATTATGATATAATTATTTTATCAATTATTTGAAAATATACTATATGATACTATTCTTGATTATCGGACCATCTCTAAATATATATGTCAAGAGTAAACTATAACGGATCGAGCTAATGACTTTTTTATCAAAAAATCTGACACCAAATTTAATTCAAAATCTTTCAATTCTCAATAAAAATAAATCTAACCAAATTTCATTAGACAAAGAAAGTGAATTTTCTAACCATGAAGATTTTAATGATGTTCCGGTCAACAAAAATTTAATCAAGATCTGGATAGAATCTTATGGCTGTTCTGCTAATTTGGCTGATGCAGAAATTATTAGTGGAATGTTAAGAAAAAATGGATACGCAATAACACATGATCCTGAAAATGCAGAACTTAATCTAATAGTAACTTGTTCTGTAAAAGATGTAACAGAACATAGGATGTTATATCGAATCAAAGAATTATCCAAAACTAACAAACCATTAATAGTCGCAGGTTGCCTTCCAAAAACAGTCCCATCAAAAATAGAAAAAATTAACCCTTCGGTTAGTATGTTGGGTCCTAATTCCCTAGATAAAACTCTTGAAACTGTAAATTCGACATTACATGGAATAAAAACAATTAATCTTTCTGATTCTATAAAAAAGAAGATCAATTTACCAAAGGAACGTACAAATCCAATTATTGGAATTGTTGAAATAGGAACTGGTTGTTTGAGTGAATGTAGTTTTTGCCAAACAAAAATCGCGAAAGGATGGTTAACAAGCTACAGAATAGGGGATATTGTTAGACAAATCACTACTGACCTTATTCAAGGATGTCGAGAGATATGGCTAACATCTACTGATAATGGATGTTATGGAAGAGATATTGGTACTAACTTAGTGGAACTCTTAAAATCTTGTACTAAAATAGATGGTGATTTTAAGATACGATTAGGGATGTTGCATCCTATGTTTCTTCCAGATTTGGTGGATGATTTAATTAAAATATATTTATCATCTGATAAGATGTTCAAATTTCTTCATATTCCAGTCCAAAGCGGAAGCAATAATGTGTTAAAGTCGATGAAACGTAATCATTCAATTGAATTATTTACAGATATTGTACACAAATTTAGACAACAAATTCCAGATTTAACTATAGCAACAGACGTGATCATTGGATTTCCAACAGAAACAAATACTGATTTTGAAGAAACGATTGATATTGTTAAAAAAACATCACCGGATATAGTAAATATTTCAAAATATAGTTCGAGAGAAGGAACGATATCATCCAAATATGGAAAATTGTCTTCTAAACTTATTAAGAATCGGTCAGAAACAATGACTAGAGTCTGCAGACAGGTTATCGAAAAACGTGATTCTTTTTGGTATAATTGGACAGGTCCAGTTTTAATAAATGAAATAAAAGACGATTATGTCTTAGGACGAAATTATGCTTATAAATCTATATTCATACGAAAAACCGAATTGTTAAAGCAAAATTTATCTTGCAGCTTGGGTAGAACAGTAAATATTCATGTTGTTGGAAAATTCAAGAATTCACTTGAGGGTGAACTACTTTAAATTCTAAAAAATTATAATCGTTACAACTTAATCAAAAAAATATTTTCCTACGAGGCAGATAGACAATGAATATAACTAGTAAGTAATTACAAGGTTTATCCGATGAAAAGTATTTTAATTTGTACTATTTTGTTTTATTTTTAGAATCATTCACCTGAGACTCTTTCTTGTCCTCTATTTTTTCTGATTTTTCAACGACATCTTCATATAATGATACAACCACCGAACTATCCTCCTTCGTTATTCTAACACGAATTTTTCTAGGTGGATTTGTTTTACCATTTTTCCAAATCTCACGATTCAGTTCTTGATCTAATTTAATTTCTCCACCCTTCATATGTCTTATTGCAAACTCTTTTACCATGTTGATGACTCGGTCTGTTCTTTTATGTTCGGGGGTTAACCATGCCTTTGAAAGATTTATAGTGTATACTCTACTTAGGGATTCCTCGATTTTAGACATCTAATCTCCTTCTCCATTTGATTTAGTTTTTAAATCAATATTATCCAACATTTACATCCGATCTTCTCCATAACCTTCTTTTTGGATTAGTTCTTACTTGCCTATGAGTTCTAATGATTATCCAGGCTGGCACCGGATTATTTTGTCTCATCTTCTTCATAAGTCTTTTTTTTCTCGATGTATTCTTTCGGGCAGCCATATCACCAAAAATAATATGATACCTATTTTTAAGTGTTGATGTGCGGGATATTCAAATTTTGGTTTTCCTGTTATTATTTGCTCATCCAAAAAATTAAGAGACATTAAAAATTTATAATATATTAATACTTTTATTATTTAAATTTGCAGGAAGTATGTCAACTTTGTTTTGAATTTTTGAAAACTTTACATGATTATAAACAACTGAAAAATATAAGAATAACTGAAGGGAATAAACCATGCCAAAGTATTTACCATAAAAAACTAACAGATGGTTTTAAAACATAAATGAGATGCATTTCTAGATTATTATATCTTGTATTTGCAAATATCACAGATAGTAAAAACTTCTCCATCCATGTGATTAAAATGTGTATTACATGACAGACAGGTATGGTGTATATCTCGATATCCGTCTGACGCAACAAAAGAAATGCTAGTCAGTTTTGGAAGCTTGCAATTTATACATCTACATCCACAATCTATGGTATTCAACTAATCCCAATTTGTAATAATTCATTAATATATTAATCTAAAGGTCTAAATAATACTATAATCAAAACTTTTGAATTATCTCATTTCTTAGTTCCTTATGTTTATTTCCCTCAGTTTTTCTGTTGGTTATATCTTTATCCTCGATATTGCTCATGAACTGTTTCTGTTCTTCAGTCCTTCCATTCTTTGATTCGATATTTGAGGGATTTTCATCCCCATCTTCTGGAACAAGTTCTATTTCTTCAAGATTGAATCCTTTTTCCTTCGCAGTTTTTACAACATGAGATATTCTTGCCAATATGTCCGACTCATCTTTAATTTTGGTATTAAATTCTAACTCAACTTTCATATCATATACTTTACCATTTCAGAGGTCTTATATGTATTCAGACAGATGTTGATTACAGTCATTAAAAAAACTCTACACATGTGTTTTCATGTCATCCTCATTATGAACGTAATTCCTTTTTGTCATATATAGTAAGAAAACTCCACTTAATAATAATACTACCACTAGCCCATAGGCACCTCCATTGGGTAAAGCGAAGTAATAAATCATCGAGAATGAAATACATACGATTGCTTCAACAAGGTATCTGAAGTATATCTTTAATCCAATTTTTTTGGCGACAAAACCTGCAGAAAATAATACTATGCTCGGATAAACAATTAACAATAGATACTGGTCAAAATCAATTTCATTATGGGTCATATATTTTATTTTTAATAAAATTTCAACGATATGTGTCTTTCTTTATAAAATAATTTTGGCTTACAGAATGATCGAATTCCATCAGACCTGATTAATCTGATATATTTCGATTGCATTCTCATTTTCTATTAGTGCTCTAGCATTTTCTAAAGGCAATATTGTTACCTCTTCTTTATCGTATGGTCCATATCTTTTCATGTCCACTCCAATAAATGGATCTATTGACCTTAAAAACCTCACCATGACCTTCTTATTTTTTAGCTTTAATGAAACCTTTTCTAATTGTGTAGGCCTTCCACTTATTATCGAATTTAGTATCATATCTATTCTCTTCTCTGTGTTCTCGTACCCATCAAGAACATATTTTTCTTCATCTGTTAATTTGAAATATTCTAGTTCAGTGTTTTTATTCTCTATTATTAATGGGTTTTTTTTAACGGATTTGTTCTTACTATTTTGAATCAATATTGTCTTTTCAACTCTTTTTTCTAACAATAGCTTTGAACCGTCTACTATAAGTAATATCAATTTCTGTGCTATTTCCTGTTCAATTTCATTGAATGTTTGCTTTTTTAGTCTATTAATCGTTGCAGCAATTTTTTGGTAAATATCTAAGGAGATTGATTGAATATCTTGAGATTGACACTCTTTTATAATAATACTATAAAATTCATCTAACGATACTTGGGAACCATCCTCTTTATTGTTTGAATGAGATAACTGATTTGACTTATAATCATCATCCAATTTTATACTAATTCTAACTTTATATTCGATTTAACCTTTCTGCCTGATAAGCTTATTTACAAGTATCAATTACTTATTCTAAATTGCCATATGTTGTTTCAGATGGAAAAATAGAGCCACAAATCTTTAGTGAAGACGATGTAATGCGAAAACTAAAAGATGATAATATTAAATTTCTAGACTTACAATTTACCGGATTATTCGGAAAATTTCATCACGTTACAATCTCTGCAAATATATTTAAGAAAGAAGATTTTTTCGACGGATTACCGAAAATCGATGGATCTTCAATAAGGGGATTTACAGAAATTCATGAATCTGATCTTTTGATTCGTCCTGATCCTTCCACCTATGCAACCATTCCTTGGATTGAAAAGGATGCTACAGCTCGATTGATTTGTGATATATTGAGTGGAGGAGAAGAGAGACAGCAATTTTCTAGAGATCCTCGCGGTATATCTAAAAAAGCACAGTCTTATGTATCTCAACAAGGTTTCGATGTTTCCTACTGGGGACCAGAGGTAGAATTTTTTGTCTTTGACAAATTGTATGTCAATACGCTAACACCATATCATGGACAAAGTTATGAGATAACTTCAAAAGAGGCCCCTTGGTCTGCAGATGGATTAGGATATACACTCAAACTAAAGGAAGGATATCTTCCAAGTGCACCTGGAGATACACTTATGGATTATAGAAATGAATGTGTAGATATATTAAGTAATAATTTTGGAATTATATGCGATGCTCATCACCACGAGGTTGCTACTGCAGGACAATGTGAAATCGACATTAGATATGATACTCTTGTTAACGCTGCCGATTCTGTTCAGAGTTACAAGTACATTGTAAAAAATGTAGCTAAAAAATATAATATGATAGCTACGATGATGCCTAAACCGATCGCACTAGATAATGGTTCTGGTATGCATGTTAATGTAAGTCTATGGAAGGAAGATAAAAATCTCTTTTTTAATTCAGAAGATCCCTATGCAGAAATGTCACAAGAGGCTTTATATTTTGGAGGAGGGATACTTGAACACGCATCTTCGTTAGCTACTATTGTAGCCCCTACAACAAACTCTTACAGAAGACTCGTTCCTGGGTACGAAGCTCCAGTTTATATTGCATGGAGTACCGGTAACCGTTCAGCTATTATTCGCATTCCCGGACATTATAAGGGAGAAAAATTTTCTCACATGAAAAGACTGGAATTCCGTGCACCCGACCCATCTTGCAATCCTTATCTTGCATTTTCTGCGATAATTGCGGCGGGATTAGATGGGATCAAGAAAAAAATCTCTATTGGAACACCTGTTGATGAAGATATATTTAAAATGAGTGAATCCAAAAGGAAGGAACTTGGAATAAAACAACTACCTCATAGTCTTTTAGAAGCAGCTGAACTCTTAAACAGCGACAGAGAGTTTCTTAAACCTATTTTTGATGATGTGATTATAGAAAAAATAATTGATCACGCAATCGCAGAATATAACGAGATTGCAATAAGACCACACCCACACGAATTTTATCTATACGCAGATATCTAAATTTGTATTCTATCTATTTTGATTTATCATTTTCTAAAAGTTCATTGATTATCTTAGCTAGGTGTATATCTTTTATCCCTATTTTACCTATATCATGAGTTATGAGATTTATAGTAACTTTATTAAAAACGTTATATAATTCTGGATGATGATTGATTTTTTCACAGTGTATCGCTAACTTGGAAATGAATCCAAAGGCTTCTATGAAGTCTTTGAAAACAATTGACTTAAACAATTTACCATCTCTAACTTGCCATCCATCCAAGGTTTCAAGTTCTTTTTCAATTTGGTTTCTAGTCATTACTAAACTTTTTTATAAAATCAAATATAACTTTATAAAAAATGTCTATTATTATCCAATATAATTCTGATGGTTTCTTGTTTGTTGTTTTTATTAACGAAATATAAATAAGGGCGATGATAATTCTAGGGGATTATGAGTGCAAGTAAGAAACCACACATGAATCTAGTGGTTACTGGACATGTAGATAATGGTAAATCAACAATTGTCGGTCATTTGTTAGTCGATTTGGGCGTTATTGATCAACGTACCATTGATGCTTTTGCAAAAGAGTCCGAAGCAACAGGAAAAGGCGATACATTCAAGTATGCTTGGGTACTGGATAGTATAAAGGACGAAAGAGAAAGAGGAATTACAATAGATTTAGCATTCCAAAAATTCGAAACTTCTAAATATTTCTATACCTTGATAGATGCACCCGGACACAGAGATTTTATTAAAAATATGATTACTGGTGCCTCAGAAGCGGATGCAGCAATATTGGTAGTTTCTACAAAACCTGGAGAAACCGAGGCTGCAACGGACCCGGGAGGGCAAGCAAGAGAACACGCTTTTCTCTCGAGAACCCTGGGAGTAAGTCAAATAGTGGTTGCATTAAACAAAATGGATGATTCAGGATATAAGGAAGAAAGATATAATGAAGTTAAAGCCATTGTTGAAAAAATGCTAAAGATGGTAGGTTACAATACTGCCAAGGTTAATTTTGTTCCAGTATCTGGGTGGAAAGGAGATAACTTGGTAAAGCGGTCAGAAAATATGGCTTGGTATAAAGGACCGACACTTGCAGAAGTATTGGATTTGTTTGATGCTCCAGAAAAACCAATCGGAAAACCGCTTAGGATCCCAATTCAAGATGTGTATACTATCACAGGGGTAGGAACCGTACCTGTTGGGAGAGTGGAAACCGGAGTGGTTAAAGCTAATGATAAGGTTATTGTTATGCCTTCAGGTGTAACCGGCGAGATTAAATCAATTGAAACACATCACACACAGATGGATTCAGCAGAAGCTGGCGACAATATTGGATTTAACCTGAGAGGTGTGGATAAAAAATCTATAAAACGTGGAGATATGATAGGTCCTGTTGATAATCCTCCTGCAGTTGCAAAGGAATTTGAAGCTCAGATAATAGTCATTCACCATCCTACTGCCATGGCTCCTGGGTATACCCCAGTTTTACATGCACACACAAGTCAGGTTGCTGCTACTATCTCAGAATTTGTAGCAAAAATAGATCCAAAAACTGGAGGTACAGTTGAAGAGAAACCAAAATTCTTAAAGACAGGTGATGCAGCTATCGTGAGAATAAAACCAGTACGTCCTCTTGCTATTGAAACATTCAAAGAATTTCCAGAAATAGGTAGATTTGCACTCAGAGACATGGGAACCACTATAGCTGCTGGTGTAGTGAAAGCTATAACTGAAAAGTATGAGCCAAAGAAATAAAATCAGAAGTGACTTTAAATGCCACAAGAAGCTAGAATAAAACTTACTAGTACTAACCTTACGATGCTTGAAGGTGTTTGTACAGAAATCAAGGATATTGGAGAAAAAAATGGGATCAAATTTAAGGGTCCATATCCTTTACCAACTAAAAAGATGAAGGTTGTGACAAGAAAATCTCCATGTGGTCAGGGAACAAACACCTATGACCGCTATGAACTAAGAATTCATAGGCGTATAATCGATTTAGGCGCAGATGATAAATCAATAAGACAATTAATGAGATTAAGGATTCCGGAAAATGTGTACATCGAAGTATCTTTAACTTAAAGCATTTAATTTTTTTTAAAACTCAAGACTCATAAATTAATATTTCTAACATATCTCGATTATTATAGTAATAATTTATAGATATATACTATTATAAAATTATAATTAATATAGATAAACTAATTCATATTTCATATTGAAATTTCATATGACATGTTTAAATGAAGATACCATTTTATTGATTGTCTTCAGATATTTGTCAAATTTATCATTGCTTGAACCATATTCAAATATGAAAATGTTATCAGTATAGAACAACAATAATTCCATTTTTTTATTTATTAATGGAGGACTGACCGTAAAATCATAAACAATTACAAACGGGTAATTATCTATAATATCTGAATTATTAAATAGTAAGTTGCTTTTGGAATAGTTACTATATATGTGATATGATTTAAAATACGCTAAAGTCTTGTTTAAATAATTTTTATAAGACAAAATAAAATCATGAATATTTTTGAGTTCCGGTTGATTATTTTTAATCGTTTTAATCGAAAGATACTCTGAAAAACTATCTGCAAAATTTTCCATTGGTGATATGAAGCTTACAATTGTGGTTTTATTTAATTCTGAATAAAATGGCTCAAACTCAATAACAGACCAGTTCTTTGGATATAGCATTTGAAATCTATATTGTGTGTTATTATAAATTTGAAAATCTGCGGTTTTACCTTGAATATGTGTGGTTATGGTGGTATTCGAAACTATCTGACTTAATGAATTCGAATTTGATAAATTAAAAGATATGAAAAAAATTAACATTGAAAGCATAATTAAAACGAAACCAATTCCAAGGTGCAATACTGATAGAAATATACTGGAATAATATTAATTATCCATACTTTCGAGTATTGTAAAAAATATTTTATCCGAGTTCAATCAATATGATCTAAATAATGGTCTGTAAACACATACTGTCATTCCTACCAAGTGCCACACAAATCATTTTTCAACTTGATTCATGGAACAAAATAGTTGGTATATCACATACATGCGAGATCCCAAAAAACCATTTAAAAAAACCACGAATAATCAAACCAGTGGTAAATATGTCTAAATATTCAAGTAAACAAATAGATGAAAAAATTAGAGAACTAGCAAATTCTGGTAGAGAATTATATTATATCGATAAAAATGCGATCGAAAAATCAAATGCGGATCTAATAGTAGTTCAGGGACTATGTGAAGTGTGTTCCCCAATTGAACGGCAAGCGAAAAAAGCAATCGAACTATTGAATAACGAACCAAAAATTCTGATCTCGAGTCCAAAGAATTTGAAAGATATTTTTTTAGATATTAAAAGAATAGGGATAATGATTGGAAAAGAGAAGCAGGCTTATGCATTAATTGATTCATGTAAAAATCGTATTAAAAGACTATCCTTATTATTAGACAATAATAATGCTACGTCTAAACCAGGTGTTTTATGTATTGAATGGATCGATCCATTTTATACTGCTGGGCACTGGATTCCAGATATGGTGGAACTAGCAGGCGGAAAAAATTTGGTCAGTCTTTCTGGAGAAAAATCCAGACATTTGTTACTGTCAGAAATAAAGAAGATCGATCCAGAAATAATAATTTTTATGCCATGTGGATTTGATCTTGTCAAAACAGAAAACGAATTAAAAAAGTTAACAAATAGTCACCTTGAATCCTTGAAAGCATATAAAAACAAAAAAATATTTGCAGTTAATGCAAAATCATATTTTTCCATCCCCGGGCCCAATGTAATTATAGGGATTGAAATATTGGGAAAAATTCTTCATCCGTCTATTTTTTGTGATATTGCTGTTCCTAAACGTTCATTTAAACAAGTGGTATACAATAAATTGTGAAATATGTAGATAAAATTTTAAAGATAATATATTTTCTATAATATATTTTAGATACTTGTTCCTATATTTTTTGTATGACGCGTTTTAATTATCATAGAAGGTAAATTAAATAATTTACCCTAGTTTATATTTTCATGAGATTTATTTAATATATAACATGGAGGTCTGATACCTTGTTAAGAAGTATTTCCCCACCCAATTAGTCGGTGACGAGACAAAATATCGGTATCTTCAGAAATTGTGAGATACAAAGATGAAATCGCGAATAAAAAAAATAGTTAAAAATCGATCTATTCTATTTGATAACCTTTCAAATTCTCAATATTTGATATATAAGGTCTTTAAAATTCTTTTATAGATGAGATAAATACCCAAATTTAATGAACAAGAACAAAATCTTTGCCGTCGCATTACTGTCATTAAGAATTGCACGTGGCGGGAATAGCAACATCAACAATGTTGCCTGAAGTATTAGCAGATGCAAACAATGGTGCTTAGGTCAAAATCTCGATAACTGTCATAGAAATCCCTCAGGTGATCAGTCACCATCCAGGTCAGGTTAACAATGTGGGTGAAGTTGGAAACACTGGACAATGTGTCAAACGTGGTTTCGACACCGAAGAAGAATGTCAAGCAAAGTAGTCACGGGACACACAAAAAGTTCAAACAGTAATACAAACTGCGTTCCTTTACTTTTTTTATTTTAATTGGTAACCATTTAAACTTGATCTTTAAGCATCAAGTAAATTATTATATAAAGTAATTTCTTTGTCTAAAGAATATTCTGTAGCGTATGCGGTTCTAAGTGAATTTATTAGGTTATCGTATTCTTTTGGAATTGCTAGATAGTTCTTGTTTATCATAACATGAAGATGCGATAACATTCTTTTATGTTCGGTTTGAAAATTAACGGGAAGGATCTTCATAAGTTATGGATTTACATTATTAGAATCCAATTAAGGGATTCATCAAACGCAATTTTTAGGATATTAACTCCTGCTATATTTGACTCGTCAACAAAAAAGATTGTATTTCAGTTCTTTGTATAAAGTGAGTGACATAGATCTACTATAGTTTGCGGATTGGATTTTTCAAATTCTTCGGCATATCTGACAATGATTATGTCTTTGCCATCTAGGTTAAGATGTTCTGTCATGACCATAGATGTTTTAGAACTACCGAATCCGAAGTCTAAACTGATAGAATGTAAATTGTAGTTACTGATCGGCAAGTGTTTAAGAGATTCTCCTAATTGGATACAACTGTAAATAAGGATTGGCGAAAATAAATTCCGGATCTTCCCACCAGATATTTTAAGTTGTATTCCCTTTCAAAGTCTGCGTCTAACTTTTTCCTTTCAATAAACGCTCTATCATAGATTTTATCTAATCAGTAAGTGTAATCACGTTTTAACTTGAAATATTTTGAATTATCATCTTTTTCTATTCTTTTGAAAAGACCTTCGGGGGGCATTTGGAGGAAACCATATTGTTTTTCCTCTTGATTTTTCTTCATAAACCAGTATTGCTGGTTCTAATTCTTGAAATTATGTATCACCATGATCTGCTTCGTCTATGAAGAGATAAGTATTAAAGTAGCCTCTAATGTCTTTGATGTTCTTTATTGGCATGACCTTAATCCAAGTTTTCTTTAGCCATAATTCAGTATATTTTGATTCTAATTTTAGAAACGGGAATTTCTTATCAAATAGTGGTTGCATCTTTTGCTTTACGTAATTGGTAAATTCTTCCCTAGTTCCGCTTATGATAAAAATCGTTTTCTTGTCCAGTTTTGCACTTGATAATATTTTCCAAGCCAAGTATCGAATTAGAAAAGTAGTTACTCCTATCCCTCTTTTCATCTTGATCCAGAGATTTTGATTGTTTTCAATGGCACCATAGATTAATTTCTGAAAGCCAAACAGTGGATAAGTCTTATGGTTCTTCTCAGGTAAACCAATTAAATGGTTGAAGCAACATAGACCATTTGTGTTAAGTCTTGTCTATGTTGGTCTTTATTCAAGACCCAAAATTCTTTTCCAAAGAATATGGATAAATCTAGCATTGATTTACTCAACCAACTAGATTCAGAATTAGAACTAGACGATAATTTCTATCCTGCTGTGATATTGATAAGGAATCATTCTTATTCATACTGTTTTTTGATAGAACTCATAGATCACTTAGCATATGTGTTGATTTGTGGCTCGTCTTGGATTGGTTGCCCAATGAACTTTTATTTTCAAAAATTAGCCTTCTTAACACATCGTTAATGTTTCGCCAGTTTTACCTAGATTTTTTAGAATTTCATAATTGCTTTTGGTGATACTGAATGTTGTTAGGTTTTTTGCGTTTTGTACGTCATGACATTCATAGAGTTTGTTTTAAGGATCATGTTAGTAAATTATTTTTCACCAATAAAGTTAATCCCCCTTGAGGGAATATAATATTACCACTAGTGATTTTTGTCTTTTTATTCTCGTTTGGTTCTAGTATAGGATAATATTACAGTTTTCAGACACGTCTATATAAAAATATTAGAAGACAAAAATAATACTCTTATAAATAAAAAAAATTAACTGTTAAAAAATTTTTCAAATCTCTCTGCTACATCGTCCCAGTTAACAACATTCCACCATGCATTTACATAACTCGCTTTATCATTTTTGTACTGTAAATAATATGCATGTTCCCATACATCGCATACAAGTACCGGGATTGTTCCAGGCCCTAGCAAGAGATTATGTTTTTCTGCTCCAAATGTTATCAACTGGTCAAGTAATGGATCGTAACATAGAATGGACCAACCAATTCCTTCAACAGTTTTTGCTACTTCTGTAAACTGTAGTTTAAATGATTCAAAACTACCAAAATCTTTGTTAATTTTGTCAGCTAACTTCCCACCAGGAGTCCCACCACCATTTTGCTTCATGTTAGGCCAGAACAGGGAGTGTAAAGCATGACCCGCATAATGAAATGATAAGTCTCTTTCAATCGCTTTTGTATCAGTTCCTTGAAAATTATTGGAACGTGCATTTTCCAATTTTTCTAGTGCTGCATTGGCACCATTAACATAAGCTAGATGATGCTTGTCATGATGTAAAGTCATTATTTCTTTTGATATATGAGGTTCTAATGCATCATATGCGTAAGGCAAAGGCGGTAATTCAAATTTTTTCATAAATCAACTAATGGTTGTTGTATTTAATATTCTTTGGGTTTAAAATTTAGAAAGATATTTATTTAAAACCGATGTGATGTAGGTAATTAGGTCAACTATTATGGTTATAAATCAAGAATTGTTATCAGCTAGAAAAAAGATTTCAAGCCGACGTCCAAAATTTATTCGTCAAGAAAGTTGGCGTTATGATAGACTCGCTGAAAACTGGCGTAAACCTAAGGGCAAGGATAACAAGATGAGAAGACAATTTTCAGGAGTACCAGAATTAGTAAAAATAGGGTACGGCGGTCCGAAAATATCTCGCGGTCTTCATCCGTCCGGATATACAGACAATATAGTTCATAACAACTATGATCTTAATAGTTTTAATAGTAATAAAGACGCAATAAGGATTGCACGTACCGTAGGTAAAAGGAAAAGAAACGATATTCTTACAAGAGCAAAGGAATTAGGATTAAAAGTTTTAAATCCTTGTATAGAAAAGGAAGAAGCAAAAAAAACACCAGATAAAAAATTAGCCAAGTCTGATAATCAAAGTAAAAAAGGTGAAAGTAATTAATGGTAGTTAATCTCAAGAAAAAACGTGAATTAGTATCACGTATGTTAGGTGTAGGTGCTAATAGAATCCATTTCGAGCCAGATAAATTAGACGATATTGCTGATTCAATTACTCGGGAAGATATCAGAAAACTGATAAGTAATGGTTCTATATGGACTTCAAAAATAAAAGGAACCTCCAGATCACGTGCAAAGGCAAAAGCTTCAACTCAAAAAAAACATGGTACGGGTATGGGATCAAAAAAGGGTAAAAAAACAGTTCGTGTAGGAAAAAAAGAAATTTATGTTAAAAAAATTAGGTCAATGAGATATAGACTAAAAGTCATGAAAAGCAGAAATGATATAAGTAGAGAGATTTTCTGGAATCTCTATAAGAAAGTAAATGGTGGACAGGTTAGGTCTCTGTCTCACTTAAGGGACATGGTTAAACAATCCAAAGGAATCTAATCTTTATCATTTTTTATCTTTATTATTATAATACTTTAGGAAAAATCAGAAAATAATGAGGTAGTAGATTCAACAAGCATATCTCGTAATTCTATCACTTTTCTTCTTTTTTCTCCATCAAGATTGGTTTGGAGGAGAACATCAAGACCTTCAACAATATATTTGATATTTGATAATGTCAATAATTTTCTTGAATTCTCTTTATCATTGGCATTTTCATAATTATTTTTTTGAAAAGTATTATTGTTATCAATATTCTGTATTTCATTCATAAATAATCTTTCTTTACGAAGATGTTAAATGTTTTGGAAAAATCATCTTATGGATTTTTATTTGATAATAATAAATGATTATATTGTTATAGAATTTAATTAAGAAATTAAATTTGATTTACTATCTTGTCGGTTCTGAAACCGATTTAGCCAGCAAAACAATGATCTGTGATCTAATGAAAAGAGGATTTAAATTAACTGATAATTCAGTTTATGAGAGTATCGAATATCCTGAGATTAAATTATTTATTACAAATAAAAACTCTATTTATTTTGAAGATGTAGAAGATTATTGTCCCAATTCCGGGGCATTTATTTTTTTATCAAAACATGTCTCTAGGGATAGAGTTCCCGCTCTAACTTGTCACTTCACAGGAAATTTTGAAGGAAATCCATACGGGGGAAACGAAAGGGAATTGGGCATCTCATTTCCCTCTTTACAAAAGTTATATTTAACTAATTTGATCAAGTGCAAAGATGGACTAAAAACTTTTGATATCGTGATGGAATCGACACATCATGGCCCAACATCAATTAAAAAACCTGTGCTGTTTGTTGAACTGGGGTCACACGAAACCCAGTGGAGCGACCGATATGCTGCCTCTATGATAAATGATTCAATTTTAAAAACAATTATTCTTTTACATCGGACCAATATAAAACCATGTAACAAAATAGCTATTGGAATAGGTGGAAATCATTATGCATCGAAATTTAACAAAATCTTGTTTGAATCTGACGAATTTTGTTTTGGTTCAATTATATCAAAGTATTATTTAAAGTCGTTGGATCGAACTATGATCGCCCAGATGATAGAAAAAAGTGTTGAAAAAATTACATATGCAATTATTGATAATAAAGGTCTTGGATCTGAAAAATCCAAAACTTTAAAATTGCTTGAAGATTTTGAGCTAAATGTCATAAAAATTTAAAATTTATCTTTTATATTAATTATATTAGTGTAGTTATTCATCGAGGAAAAATCATTTAGTAATTTATATATTCATTTCGAGAATTGTTTTTATATATTGATTTATATTTAATTTCTATGCGTAAATTTGTAAAACGCGGTCCTACGGTAGTTTTATCAGGTTCATGCATAAATTTCGAAAATGAACGAAAGAAAATTCTTAGTATAATAAATGATTATGAAACAATTGTGGGAAGTAGATTTAAACATGAAGTCTCATCAACAGGAAATTCAATGGGATGGGATTTTTTTGAAATTTATTTGGAAACTGATTTCATTCTATCTCTTTTTGAATTTTATCCTGAAATAACAAAATATGAGGGAACCACAATTGAGGAACAATTTGTACTATGGATGGAAGAAAAATTTAAGAAAAGAAAATTGGATTATCATTTAAAACTTTCTAATATACCATTTGAAATACCAAAAGGATTCAGATTGGATCCTAATCATTATCGAAATGAAAGCGACCTAGAAAGTTTACGATAAATCTCTATTGTTCTTAATCAACTTATTATGTTCTTAAAATGACATAGTATTATTTATATATTATCATCTCTACAATTAAATTACCTTTGACCAAAACTTAAAATAATTGAAAAATTTTTTCAAACAATGGAAACCAAAAGGAAAAGTTTATGGATTGCGTTGTTTGCAATGTGGTAATGGGTTTATTTCAAATCATAAATTAGATGCCCCTATTTGTGGGAGTTGTCTGCAAAAAACAAAATCATTAGATAATACTGTTGATTTCGAACAAATTTGTATCTCATGTGAAAACAGAGGTGTGATCTATGGGAAAAATAAGTGCCACAAATGCTACTTCAAATTCTAAAAATCCAAACTATTATAAGAAATACAACGTTGCGATAATTGAAATTTATTGTATCTTATTAGTAATGACTAATAACCATTAGATGAAGGTAGAGTTCAAATAATTTTGTAATTTCGTTAAATTATATGGTCATTAAAAGTAGAGGCAATTTCATACACCGAATCATTGATAAATAATCATTCAAACTATATATCAAAACTTTTTTTATATCTTTTTGAATTATTGAATAATGAACAGGAATAAATTAAACTAGTCTAAAATGTCAGTATTATACTCAAACACTTTAAAGCGATATTTAATCTAAAAGTTTTTGGATATATTTTACTAGTTTCTTACAATATCTCATTCCAGCGATCATTTAAAACTTAGCTCATAAAAAATTGTATTAATTTTAACATGTCTAATTAACAAAAAAATTAGTATCTTAACAATTTAATCAGGACATAGAAAATTTAATTTAAAGTTTGTACTGTGTTCTCTAGTTTTAAATGGTAAAATTTTGGTTCAGGTTTATCAAACCATAATGAAATAAATAAGACCGAAATTTCTTATTCACTCTGTGATGTGTCTGCATGGTAGATGATACTGATTGGATTATTTTTAAATCAATTACCTAATATTAAATAATCGTGGTTAATATAAGCTATATCTTATCACCTTTTCCGACTTTTTGTTGTTGTTGATAATTCTAGTTCTAACTGATTGATAGAGTAATATGTAACTCCGATGTTATACTTGTCCAAAAAATATATCGTATTTGAATTTCTAATTAGAATTCTGTTTTATTTATTGTTAAAATCTTATGTGTTAAATAACTATTAATAAAGGAACTAAATTATTCCTCTTCGAGTAATATAGTTATGACACTATTAAAAAAACCTATTTTAGATACTTGGAATCTGAGTGATTTAGTACAATCTCACAAGGATAAACACTTTTCATCTCTTGTAGGTTCTATTGATAATGATGTCAAAAGTATCGAACTCTATAGGTCTAAATTGACGAATAATATAGATAATGAAATTTTTTTGTCAATATTAACTAAAATTGAATTATTGATAGAAAAATTAAGCATTGTTTCTGGTTATGCTAATTTAAAATATGCATCGGATACATCATCAAATGAGATCGCTGCATTAGTAACAAAAATGGATTCTCTTTCTAGCATCATCGCCAATAAATTACTTTTTTTTGATCTTTGGTTTAAAAAAGATCTGAGTGCAAAAAAATTTAATTCATTAATAGAATTTATACCAATTGAATACAGAAATTATTTAATTCATAAACGTTTAATGGGAGAATACTCCTTGACAGAAAATGAAGAAAAAATTATCAATATTATGGAAGTCACCGGTCCTAACGCTTTAGTAAAAATCTATGATAGGATGACTAGCAATTTCGAATTTTTTATGAAGATTACTAATGGAAAAAAGAGAACAATAAAAAAATTTTCTAGCAAGGAAAAATTGATGTCTTTTGTTAGAAGTGCCAATCCCCAGGAAAGAGTAGCGGCATACAAGGCGCTTTTGGAAACCTATAACGCAAATAGCGGCATATTGGGAGAAATTTACCAAAATTTGGTACTACAATGGTCTGATGAAAATATTAATCTAAGGGGTTTTAGCTCACCAATATCTGTTAGAAACATCTCGAATAATCTTGATGATAGTACTGTAAAGACACTCCTTGATGTATGTAAATCTCATTCATATATTTTTCAAGAATATTTTACAGAGAAAGCAAAAATTCTTGGATACAAAAAACTAAAACGTTATCATCTCTATGCTCCTTATTCTAACGTAGACAAACCCAAGTCTTTTAGCTATGAAAAGGCAATAGACCTAGTTCTAAAGACATTTGAATCATTTGACCCCATCTTTAGGGAATATGCAGAAAGGATTTTCAACCAACAACATATTGATTCTCAGATATGTAAGGGAAAAATGGGTGGCGCATTTTGTTCTACTATCTCTCCCAAAATAACACCTTACGTTTTAATGAATTATGATTGTAAACTACGTGATGTTTCTACAATGGCACATGAATTGGGTCACGCCATCCACAGTATTGCGGCTTCCGATCTTCCAATATCTGTTTTTCATGCTCCTCTTCCATTGGCAGAAACAGCATCCGTATTTGCAGAGATGCTTTTGAATGATAGTTTATCTAAATCCATAACTCGCATGGAAAAAAAAATTCTTCTTGCAGAACAAATTGATGATATGTATGCTACAATCTTAAGACAATCGTTTTTCACAATATTTGAGATAGATGCTCATCACCAAATAGTCAATAAGAATGCTACTATTGATGAAATTTCAGATATTTACATTCAAAATTTGAAGAATCAGTTCGGATATTCGGTGGATATTTCAAACGATTTCAGATACGAATGGTTGTATATACCCCATTTCTATCATACACCATTTTATTGTTATGCGTATTCATTTGGTAATTTGCTAGTTTTATCTCTATATCAAATATTTAAAAACGAAGGTAAATCTTTTATTCCGAATTATCTTAGAATTTTATCAGCTGGAGGTTCTCAAAAACCAGAAGATTTGCTTAGGGAAGCAGCAGGGATTGATATAACAAAATCAAGTTTCTGGAAAGATGGATTCAAGCTTCTTTCTGAAAAAATCAACGAGCTAAAAAAATTATAAATCTTTCATTAATATTTTTATACTAATCTGTCTATCACTTAAAATCTAAAATTAGGCGATAAGTATTCTTGGTTTCATAGATGTTTCATGATGGCATTTTTTTTTACATATTGGACAGTTTTTTTTATCGGATGCAGCACAAAAACACACATGATTTTTTATAAATGCATCGGAAAATTTATTTCTTAATCCCGTTTCATTGCAAAAAGAACATGGGGCCATATTGAATGTTTTTGTGGTTCCATTGCAGATTTGACAGACCTCACGGGAGTAAATTGAATCGTTATCATTTTCAATCCGGCACAATATTTTTAACTTCTTTTTTACGATATTTATATTATTATGTTTTATAAAATTCTGATAGAATGTAATTATAAGATGCATGTTAATTTTTGTCAACTTTAATATGAATAATTGCATTTTCATACATATACATGATTTTTCAATTTATCTATTATTATGTTTTATGAAATTGCGATTTTTTCTATGGATTTTAATATTTAAAGAAATTTTACTAATTTTATTTTAATTAAATGTGTCCATACTATAAAAATAATTTATAACATTCATCATTTTAACATCTATAACAAAATATATAATTTTTTCAAATTTAATATTATTTAAATTTAATCGTATAACTTATGAAATTATAATATGAAAAAAAATTCTAATTGTAGTAAAAATAAACTGATTAAGGGGCTCTGTTAATTTAAGATGATTTCTTCACCTCCTAATTCTATTTTAAATTTGTGATTTAGTAAATCATTGTACATCAAGACAAAGAATGATATCCATTTGTAGATATGACCTAGATCACAATTTTGTTTTCCAGTACATGGATAATAATCATCAAAACATTCAGCCCTGTCTTTGAATCTTTATCAAAAATTTATACGATGAATTCAGATAGTGTTTCAATCCAAGAACATTGCAGGCCTCTAGATACCATACCAGGTACCGCCATCTGAATATACTGGATGACGTCCATATTTTACGATCAGAAATTCAATGAATTTACTAGCAACAACATATTTCTGTGCTCAGATTTTTAGCTAAAAGATTCCCAAGATGGAATGGTGTAATGGTTCAGTATATAGCAATCCATAAAAAATAACGTTAATGTTTCCATCCAATCTGTTTTTGATGAAATTTCGTCAATGATAAATGCAGATATTCTCTTTCGTTTGTATACTTGGTCGGAGCCAAAACGCTGTACCCAGTTCCAGAAAGACAGACACATAGGTAACTTCTGCCATCTCTGAATATCTATAATGCTTTACTAGTATTTCATTAGTAAACTCGATCCCAAAAATCTAGATACAATCCACTATTACTACAATAGTAGAAGATGTTCTATTTCTGGCAAATCTTAACAACATATGTTAAAATAGACCATTCACAGCTATAGATATTTCGTTAAATTAACAGAGCCGATTAAAGTTATATTTACACTGATAATTGATCCGTTATCGATCTAATTTTTGTTACTGTTGTATGCCCTGTAATTTTCTTATGTTCTTCTATATCGGATATAAAAGAAAATTTAGTTTTGCATTCATTACAAATCCATATGTAATTTAAATCATCTGGATGCATATTTTATATCAGTAGATAATGAATCTTATAGGATATAAGGAGAAGGTAGGTATTTAACTAATCTTTTATTGATATCATCACATATTCAATTCTTATAACTCTTATTTCATATCCAATTCATTTGTGTATTTTTTATTTTTTTATTCACTACTTTTTTTTTATTCTTGTTTGCTGAATAATTTTATTTTATAAATATTCTTTTTTGATTCTGAAAAAACAGATTATTTTATATATCTTATTTCTAGAAATCTCCCATTTACGACTATTCCATACTAATACATTCTAATATCATGACATTTTGGTTATTTTTAGTTACAATTTCATGTCAGGAGGCAATCCAGAAATAACATGTTATAAACTAACCTTTTTTATCTAGAATTTTCGTGATATGAAATCTTTCAATTTTAAAAATAAATCTTTATGGATTTTTCTAGATTAACTTATCATTGAGAACCCAGAATATTTTCAAAGGATAATGCCTTTTCTAGCTCTTCTTCTGACATCATCTTTTTACTTAAAACCAATTCTTTAATATTTATACCAGTTTTTAATGCCTCCTTATAAATTTCTGCTGCTTTTAGATATCCTATATATGGATTCAGTAATGTAATTAATACTGGACTTTTTTCTATAATTTCACGTAACTTGTCCTCATTTGCTGTAATGCCATCAACTAAATTGCTTGCAAATATTGGAATGAAATTTATCAACATGTCTGTGGAATCAAGAATCGATTTTAACATCCCTGGTAACATGACATTTAATTCAAATTGACCTGCCTGAGCTGCCATTGCTACTGATACATCATTTCCAATAATCTGAAAACAGATCATATTCATACATTCTGCAAGTGATGGATTCACCTTTCCAGGCATTATTGAAGACCCCGCATGAACAGCAGGGATCATGATCTCGGAAAAACCCGCTACTGGTCCGCATGCCATTAATCTAAGATCATTAGCCAATTTGATTAATTCAATGGCTAAGTTCCTTAGAGATGAAGAACAATTTGATATGTCGAATTTACTTTGTAAAGAATAATAAAGATTTGGTGAATTTTTTAAATTCAAACCGGATATTTTTGAAAGCTCGATAACTATTCTTTCTTTATATCCTTTTGGTGTATTTGCTCCTGTCCCAACTGCTGTTCCTCCGATAGCAAGAAATTCAAGTTTTTTCATTGATATTTCTATTTGTTCTTTTGCCTGTTCTAAGGAATATGTGTATTCAGCAAATTCGGAGCCAAGGGTTACCGGTATTGCATCCATTAAATGCGTCCTGCCTATTTTGATAGTTTTCGAAAATTCTTGACTTTTTCTATTTAGTGAATTTATTAGAATTTCTAATGATCTTATTGTTTCCTTCATATTTATTAATACAGAAATATTCATTGCTGTTGGAAAAGTATCATTACTTGATTGTGACATGTTTACATGGTCGTTGGGATTTATCTTTTCATAATCTCCTTTTTTTTCTCCCAATAGTTCTAATGCCCTGTTTGCAATGACTTCATTTGTATTCATATTAAAAGCTGTTCCTGCTCCAGAATTTATATAGTCTACTAGAAATTGGTCCCATAATTTTCCATTCAAAATCTCATCACAACTGGCAACAATGGCATTTCCAATTGTTTCATCTAAAACTTTCAGAGACATGTTGGATATAGCAGCTGACCTTTTTATCATCACATATGATTTAATCAAGTTATTGTGGGCCTTTTGTCCGGTAACATTGTATTGTTTTATTGCTCTTGCTGTGAATGCACCATAATAAGCTTCCCTTGGTACATTAATTTCTCCAAGTGAATCCTTGTCAATTCTTGACATTTTCATTATAAATTAATTGATTGTTAATAAATTAATCGAACATATTTTTATATTAAAAGGATTTCTATATACAATTAAAATATAATAATATCGTATTAAAAACTTGAAAGATTTTTAATTATCTTACTGTTACTGATTTTGCAAGATTTCTAGGATAATCCGGATTTGTTTCCCTATTTAATGCTAAATAATATGATAAAATTTGTATAGGAATTATTTCAATTATTGGATAAAATGATTTATCTATGTTTGGTATTTTTATGAATTTATCAAAAATATCATTTTCTTTATTTGATATTCCGATAATGAAAGCTCCTCTAGATTTGACTTCATGGGTACTACGGAGTGTATCACTGAAGGTTTCATCTTCAGGATTTAATACAATAACAATAGTATTATTTTCTATCAATGCTAGCGGTCCATGTTTTAATTCTCCAGCAGCAATTCCTTCTGCATGAATATATGCCAATTCCTTTATTTTTAGAGAACCCTCAAGTGCCACGTGATAATGGATTGATTTACCTAGTATGTAAATGTCTTTAGCATCTTTTATCTTTTCTGCTATCTCTTTAATTTCGTTTTCTGATTTAATTATACGATCAAAAACCTCTTGGAATCCTTCAATATTATGAATAAATCCTGGGATATTTTTGCAGATTTTATCTATTATCATATAAAATACTGCGAGCTGCCCTGTAAAACTCTTGGTTGCTGCTACTCCTATCTCCGGACCGCAATTAATACCCAAATAACAATCACTTAATCTTGTCAGCGATGAGGTTTGAACGTTTACAATTGAAAGGATTTTTGCATTCTTTTCTTTAGATATTTTTACTGCTTGTAATACATCGGCCGTTTCTCCGCTTTGTGAAAGGGCTATAATTACCGAATCCTTGTCAATTGTATCTACTATGTAGTGGAATTCACTGGACATTATTACTTCGGATCTTATCTTAGCGAATTTGAGCAGCAAATTCTTCGATATTAGCGCAGCGTGATAACTAGTTCCACTACCTGTAATCATTATATTTTTTGCATTTTTAATTATATCGCAAAAAGTATTGACCAAATCTTCATCTTGTGACAATGTTTTTTGTAGAGAGTTTTTCTGTTCATGAATTTCCTTTATAGTGTGGTGGGCATAATTTCCTTTATCAATTTCTCCAAACTCCCAAGCGACTTGCGTTATTGGTTTTGAAATTTTCTTACCCATGAAATCAAATAAATTCATTCCATTTTTGTCTATTATTACAATTTCTTTGTTTTCAAGAAAAATTGCTCTATCAGTATACTCCAAAAATCCTAAAACATCACTAGAGATAAAATAATCATCATTGTTTAACCCAATTATCAAAGGTTCATCCAATCTTGCACCTGCAATACTGCCATCTTCAAATGCAGCAACAAAAGCAAAAGATCCTTTTAATATACTACAAGTTTTGGTAATGGCTGTCTTTATGTTTCCATTATAAATCAATAAATTTGATTCGATTAGGTGTGCAATCACCTCACTATCGGTTTTACTATTAAAAAAGTGACCTTGTTGTTCTAAATCATTTTTTATCTCCTGAAAATTTTCAATTATTCCATTATGTACAACTACTATGTTCTTATCACATGCATAATGTGGATGAGCATTACTTTCAGTTACTCCACCATGCGTTGCCCATCTTGTATGTCCTATCCCTATATTTCCTGGCATCTTTCTCAGGTTTAGTGTGCTGTTAACCTCTACTACCTTGCCTACACCTTTTTTTAACATTATTTTTCCTTTGTTAATTGTTGCAATACCCACACTATCGTATCCTCTATACTCCATCTTTTTAAGACTGTCTACAACTACCGAGGCTGCATCTGACTTTCCTACATATCCTATTATGGAACACAAATTTCAAAATATAAAGATAATATCATGTATAAATAAAATAATAAACAAAAGGATTTACCATTATAATTTTTGTTATAATAGTTTTTAATAGTGTTTCGACTAAAATTAGAATTTATATAAAAAATAAGCTTGACCAGTAAATATTAATATATAATGGATGATAACTTGGATTGTTTTGATAGAAAAGGACCTTGTTTATCATGATCAGTCTGAAAATTCACCATTATTTAAGAAAAAAATTTTAATTTTCAATGAAGTCAATAAAATGCAGATAATTTCAAATAAAACTGCCTGGAAAATATTGGAATTGTTATCAGAAAAGCCTATGTATCCTTCACAGATTGCAAAACAATTAAAAATCTACGAACAGAGTGCATATTATTATATTAAAAAGTTATTACAAATCGGTGCAATAACTCAAACTGGAACATTATCTATTAAAGGAGGTACCGCTCGACTTTATTCTACAACTGTTCCCGCATTTGGTTTGGAAATGAACTGGGGTTCAAGTGAATTGATCTTGAATAATTCATTAGAACTGAAAAATAAAAAATCACTAAATTTTCTAAAATCTTTTGTTAATGGTAATAATTGTTTTTCTGGTTTGATAGTCGTTGGTTCCCCAGACCCCCACGGACCAAATAAATCCTCCGCACGGGATGGGCACTATGCTATTCATCTTGGATTTTATCTGGGAAATTTATTTAAGATTCCTAATAGTTTTAGTGTGAAATTAGATATTGATGCAAAGGCTGAAAAAGATTTAGATGGAAATAACCTGCTATTGATAGGTGGTCCAGGAACCAATATTTTGACTGCAGAATTTAATAGATATTTACCTATCAGTTTTAATGAAAAAAATTTTTGGTCTGGATTGGTAGATAAATCCAATAAAATATTTAATTCAGACAATCATGGTTTGATAGCGAAGATCAGAAATCCATACAATTCAAAAAAGACAATCATGGTACTTGCTGGGGTAAGATCTATAGGGACAAAAGCTGCTGTTATGGCATTAACTGATTTCGGAGACAGGGTTTTCGAAAATTATCATGACGAAGAGGACTGGGCTACTATTGTCCAGGGATTTGATATGAATGCAGACGGCAAAATTGATCATGTAGATGTCTTGACATAAATACTATTTTTTGTTTATCGACTGTCAGGTTAACAGAGCCTTTGATTTCTTATTTTATATATCCTTTAAAATTTAAGTAGATATTTCAGTTGAATCTACTGTTGGATTTTTGATGTTAAGGTTATTTACCAGTATTGTGGCTTCTTCTGATTTTTTTACTACATAACTTGGTATGTTTATCGTTCTGTCCCCAATCATAACATGTCCATGAACAACCATCTGTCTGGCTTGATGGGCTGTTCTTGCATGACCTTTTCTCATAACAATGCTTTGTAGCCTCCGTTCGAGGACATCTTCTATTTTGAGATTTAACACATCATCCAAGGTTGAATTTTCACTTACTAACCCTATTCTTTGTAAATACACAAGTAATTTTTTTTCTTTTTCGTGTCTGGCCTCAATCGTAAGTGCTAATAATGCTCTTGCTTGGTTCCTCAATCTAGCAATTTCTGATTGAGATTTCCATAACTCTCTTTTACTTCTAAGTCCATATGATCCGACTAGGTACAATTCTGAACTTAATTGTTCCTTTGTCCAAATTCTTCTTGGTCTCCTATACGTTTTCTTAAATTTTTTTGGATCTCCCATTTTCTCACCCTGTTACTTTTTTTCGGCACCTGTGCTTGATGATGGTGCTACCTTTCCTGTCTTTTTAACACCAACAGCTCCACCCTTTCTTCCTGTCGTTCTTGTTCTTTGACCTCTCACTCTTAGGCCAAACATGTGTCGGTATCCTCTCCAGCTCATTACCGATTTTTCTCGATCAACATCATTTGAAATAACAAAATCTAAATCAGATGTAATTAGATGTATGTTTGAACCTGTATCTATGTCTTTTCTCCTATTCAAATACCACGTTGGAATATTAATTTTATTGGGATCTTTAATCGCACTCTCAATATCTGATACTTCTTTATCAGTTAAAAATCCGATTCGTAGATGCGGATTTATATTTAATTTTTGTAATAAAATCTGAGCAAAGTTATAACCAACCCCCTTTACCAAACTCAAACCTACAATAATTTTTTTACTACCTTCAATATCCTTCCCAGCTATTCTAACAATATGTTTGTATTCTTGCGTTGACAAATATTTCTAATGAAAATTGTTACCTCCATAAAAACTATACCCATGAAATTCCTTTCTAAATGTTATATCTGAATCCTGTTTATCAAAAAGTTTTGAAAATTGATGTATTTCTATTAGAGTTAACTAAAGATAATTACAAATAATCTCTTAAAGTTAAAGCATGTCAATGATATTTTAAGACTTTTTATTTCTACCTTTATAAATTTACTCTCGTATTCTAAAAGGATCAAAAAAAACAAAAATACAATACAAAAATTCACCGCAAGATGGATTTATAATAAGTATAAAAAATCTATGTAGAAGTTTTAAATCATATATAGTGAAAGTAATGATATTAATGTAGAATATTTCTTCATTCATTATTTCGTAATATCTATTTTTCTTAGGTAGTCTTGTAAATTATTAATAATGTTTAAATCTCGATTTATGGTGAATTTGCTTTATTGTTGGATAATAAACTTATTGATCTTATAAATAATTCTTATACATCTAAACCTATTTACACAGAAAAGCTTTCGGGAGTTCCTGATAATTATTTAGAGATCAATACATTATATGACCTATTAAAGGTTAATTATAAATATTTCGGAATTGAAAAACAGATGAGAGAAAATCTAATTCGTCTTTTAAAACAAGATATTAATCCATATGTGGGAATAATAGGCTATGACAATGAGGTTATTCCAGCAATTAACCGCGCGATCTTATCTGGACAGGATTTTGTATTGGTTGGACAGATAGGTCAAGCAAAAACAAAGATAGCCGAAACCATAGCCTCCACACTGCTTTCTCCAATCCCGGTAGTGCATGGAACTAATACCAACGATATACCAACAGAAATGCCTTCAAATCATCTTTTAAGTCTCTTGGAGGATAAAGTAATAGAGAGGATTTCTCCAGAATTTTTTGTTTCCAAAGAATGCGAGGAAATAATCAGAAATAATGGTCTTGATACTCGGATAGATTGGATTGATGGCAATAAAAGATATAGATACATTTTGGCTACCCCGGATATTTCTGTAAAAGATCTCGTTGGACAGGTTGATGCAATTAAAATTGCTAAGAAGGGATTGGAAACATATGATATTGGAACATATTCTCCAGGACAATTATTGCAAGCACGGCACGGTCTCTTATGTATTGATGAACTTCCTGTCCTTGATACCAGAAAACAAGTTTCATTATTAAGTGTTCTTCAGGAGGGAAAGTTTACTACAGGTTCGTATCCGGTATTCTTCAAGCCAGATATAAAAATAATAGCAACTGCCAATCCTATAGATTATACACATTCTGGAAAAATAATAGAGCCGTTGTTTGACCGTATAAAAAGTCATATATATACACATTATCCGACAAATGTAAATGATGAAATGCTTATAATGATACAGGAAGCAAAAATCTACTCTCACTCTAATGTGATCATTCCGTTCTTTATTTTAAAGACTATTAGTAATATTACTCATATCGCAAGAAATAGTCCAGATATTAATCAGGATAAGGGTGTCAGTGTTAGAATGTCAGTTCATGGTCTTGAGGTTGTCGTAGCTGAAGCAGAACGAATGCGGTCCATAAGATATAAAATAAAAACAATTCCTAGATTCAGTGATATTTTCAGCATATATCAGACATCAAAATTTGAACTTTCAGACCTAGACGACAACGTCCAAAACAGAGTCAAATTTTTAAATACATTTATTGTAAGATCGATTAAAGATATCTCAGTAGAATACGTTTCAAAAATTCCTCAAAGTATTATCCAACAGATAAAGGAAGAATTTTCAAGGAAAAAAATATTTTTTGTATCTCAATCTCTGTGTGGTTCACCTCCACTTGATCAATCAAATAAAGAAACACAAGGACTTGATTATTATACGCAGTTATTAAATTATCCTTCATTAAGATATGCCATTGAAAATATTATAAATCCTATTCTGAGTACTGAATCTAACACATTTTTGGCCAGTATTCATCATTGGAAAATTGACCTACGGGGATTAACGTTTTTTGAGAAAAACAATCAAGAGTATCTTGCTTCTGTATTGGAATTGATTCTAGAAGGATTATGCAATATAGAAAATCCTATAATTTCTAAAAAAGATATAAACACATATGAATTAATATCGGAAAAATAATGATCAATATTTACAGAGGAAATTCAGGCATTAAAAAATTTCTCTATTCTTACATCGATAATATCAGTAAAATAAGTGAATCTTTTAGTGATTCGGTCGACCAGATAGACTCTAGTGTATCTGTTAATGTAGGCAATGAAATTTTAAAAATGATTGGACGTGAATCATTAAAAGAGAATTTAATCTCCTTTCCTGAACTAGAACAAAAACTTACTGAGCTCTTAGAAAAACTTGGATTAGAAAAAGGTTTACCATTAAATAATATCTTAGACAATAAAAAAAATGGATCTGCTATCTCTAATAATGTTCCTCTGTCCGAAGGTACGGGAGAATGGTCCAACAAAGACAATAACCCAGAATTTCCAATTATCAGAAAGTTAATACAAAAAGGATATCTTAAAGATTCTAAAAAATGGTTAACCCACAAAGGTTTTATTCGTGTTGGCGAGACGGTTTTGAAAAACACTCTGCAATCATTGATTAACAAAAGCACATCTGGACTACACGAAAGCAAAACGTATGGCCAAGGGTCTACAATTCTAGATACCAACAAAAAATATGATGTATGGGAAGATTTTAAAAATATAAATGTAAATGAAACAATATTAAATTCTGTTCTCCGTATAGCTAAGGATAACAAAAGTATAAAAATACCCATAGAAATCGGGATGGAAGATTTTGAACAATATGAAACTCTTCATGATGAACGTGTGGGAGTGGTATATTGTATAGACCTGAGTTCTACTATGCGATATTCTTCACTCTATAATGATTTGAGCAGAATTGAGGCGGCCAAGAGGGCTCTCTGGAATCTTTTTATACTAAATCGTAAATTCTTTCCAAATGATTCTATCTATATAATAGGATTTGGTGCGCTGGCTTCTCGTGTAAGTCCATATGATATCCCATATCTAAAAACCTTTGAACCAGGGGTAGATTTTTTACATTACACTAATTATCAGGCAGCTCTACGCCTTTCAAGAAGATTATTAACCAAGGACATATCAACAAATAGGAGGATAGTTCTGATAACAGATGGTCATCCAAGTGCATGTTTTATTGATGATAAAAAGGAACATGATGCAATATTATCAGAAAAACCTTATTCAAATTTTTACTCACCTGATTCGGAGGATTTGTATAATGCAAATGAAAAGAACGACTTACATCTTGATCTAAAGTCGGATGAAATTGTATATCTATGCTATAGATATAAACAAGTTGATGGATATATAGCCAAAAAGACATTGTTGGAAGCAAAAAAATGTAAAAAAAATAATATCAGTATAGACACAATAATGATAAGTGAAGATGATTCTCTTCTTGGTTATGTAAGGGATTTTGAAAAACAGCTCAGGGGAAGGGCATATTATATTAATCCTGCAGATATCGATAAAGTATTGATTAATGATTATCTATTTGCAAAAAAAAACATTATTTGAAGTTTCAACTATGATGGTTAGACAACATAAAAAAAGACAAGTAAATTAGTGACTAACCATATTTCAGATTGATATATAAACTCAGTTCAATTAATTTATATTGAGAAGTATTGATGCAAAATGAAATCATCAAATATTTAGATTGGAATAATTCATTTGATCTTCTACGTAATGCATATCAAACAGGATTATTCGTACTTATTATCGGTCCAAAAGGAACCGGTAAAACAACCTTGGTTAGAAAATTTGCTTCTTCTATTAATAAAAAAATTCATTCTGTAAATTTTAGTTTACGAACACGTGAATCTCATCTTATTGGAACAAAGACTATCGATAAAGAGGGAATAAATTTTGTCGAAGGTGTTCTTGTAAAATCTATGAAGGAAAATTCAATACTCTATCTGGACGAACTTAATGCTGCTGAACCGGACATGTTATTGAGGTTGGACGAAGCATTGGATGATAGAAGACAGCTTGTCTTAAAGGAGGCCGATGGACAGATAGTAAAAGCATCAAACGAGTGGTTTGTAGTTGCAACAATAAATCCTCTTTCGCACATTGGAACAAAGGAATTGCCACCCCAGCTTTTAAGTAGATTCCCCATAAGACTAAACCTAGATTATCCTCCAGAAGATATAGAATTTGAGATCGTAAAAGAACACGTCCAGGTAAAAAGTGAAAACATCCAATATGTTAAACAGGCTATAAGTCTTTCAAAAAGTCTAAGAGATGCTGCCTCGATTGAAGAATTATTTTATGGACCTAGTTTAAGAGAAACAATTGCCTTTGCAAAGTTTTTGGAAACCGGTCTACATCCAAAAATGGTTGCCGAAACTATTTTTGCCAATGTATATATTCAATGGGGTGAAGTTGAATTCAGAAAAGTTATGGATGTGATAACTTCAATATTTAAATGATGGCAAAAGAGATGTCCTCATCATATGTGCCTAGTTTGAGAAACGATGTACTTCTGGAGATTGCTACTTTCCTTTCTAGAAGATGGTCAAATAATAATAACGTGACTATAGTATTTGCGGATAATGTCAGATCTAGTTCTAATGTTGAAAAAAACCAGATCACTCTTCCAACTTTGAATACTTTTAACGGAACAGAATTTCAAAAATACCGTCAGTGGAGAACAGCTCTCTGGTATGAGTCAATGCGAATCAGATATTCCACAAAGGTAAAGGCATCAAGTTATGATCATGCCTATGGGTTTATTTTAAACTGCATGGAAACAAAAAGAGTTGAGATAATTGGCTTGCAAGTATGGAAGGGTATGGAAAATGAAATTATATTTAACGAAGCAGCATTATCTTCAACTCGTCCATTATTAAATAGCATGTATGGGAAGCAAAAAATTATTGAGGCATTTTCTCAATATTTTCTAAATGGTTACATTAAAGGTGAATTATTTGGTAGTGATAATGAAAAAGTGAAAGAAGCATCGGAACTTGCACTTTCATATGTTGATGAAGCCATTAGCAATGATTATGATAGTTCTTGGATATTTGATAAGGTAAAAATGATTATTAAAAAATTACAGTTAGACCCGCTTCTTTCAATCTCTTTACCCGGGTTAAAATCTCCATTCGGAATTTCAGTGTCTAGGAGTGATCTGTTGGAAAATATTGATAAAATATTAAAGACCAAATCAAAGGTGCAAGATATTGATGAAAATAAAACCAAGCATTTAGCTAACAATATTCTAGAAGCACAGGAAATTGAAAAAGAATATGTCACCCTTTTACAAGAAAGTAAAAAAACCGATAATAGGGGATTTGATAATCTAGCGAATTTTGAAATTTCCATTCCAAATAAAATAGATATTGATGAGACAAAGATATATGATGCTGAATTAATTCAAAAAGTGAAAAAAGCATTTAAGAATTGGAAGACTGGCTGGAAAGAAACTATACATGAATATGGAGATGAATTTGATCCAGATATCTACATAGAAACATATCATTTAAAGCCGTTTTTGATAGACTATAAAATAACGATAAGGTCAAAAATAATCATAATATTAGATCATTCATCAAGTATTGAAGATGTGGAATTAAAATATAAGCAGACTACTGTGGCACTTTGTGAGGCACTTGATTCTATTGGTGTAAAGTTTGCAGTTTATGCCTTTAGTACAGAAGGAATGCAAATAAAATGCTGGTTAATCAAACCTCCAAAATTACCATGGTCAATAACCAGTGCAAGACGTCTGGCGCAAATAAAGGCAAGTGGTGGAACACCATTGGCAGAGATTTATAGTAAACTTCTTCCATTTGTTAAATCTTTCAAACCTGATATTTGCATAACCTTGACAGATGGCGAACCTTCAAATTTTGATGCTGTTAAGGATATGGTAATATCGTATAGAAATCTTTCAATACATATGGCTGCTCTTGGACTAGGTAAAACTCACAAAGAATTGATCTCAATATCACAAAATTTTCAATATCTCAATTATAACAGGATTCTTGCAGGACGAGTTGAGGATATTCCTGCAAAAGTGATATCACTTTTAAAAATCTAATCCAAATTAATAGAAGGCTTATTGAAATAATACATAATATAGGAAACAAAGATTTCCGCAGCTACAATCATCATTTTATCTTCTAGGGCCAAAATTCTGCGTTGTAAAAATTGTTTAAGAGGATTTCTATCGAGTCCCGATTTTCATTCATTGTGGCTCATGAGTATCTTCAATTTAAGAATTAAGTGGAATAAAATTTGGAATAATTAATCTAAAACAAATTTGTACCTCCAACATTTCTGCTTTACTACTTTCAGAAGATTATTTCTAGATTTACTTTCTATATCTTTATTTCGAACAAATTAATAATATTGATTTTATATACAGATATTTTGATATACATCTAAGTCTAAACTTGGTGTTGAAATAATTTTTTTGACTTTATTTCTGGCCAGCCATAATAATCTATTTTCTAATATGTTAATGTTATAGACTACAAGATTTCCTAGTAAAGTTAATACATTGTGTGAAATTTATCAGGTTATTTCTGTATTTTTTTCCAGTCTGATAAAAATAGATCCAATCCTTTATCTGTAAGTGGATGGTGTATCATTTTTTCAAGAATATCTGGAGGCAAGGTTACTACATCTGCTCCAATAATCCCTGCTTGTGTGACATGTACAGGATGTCTGATGCTTGCAACCAAAACGTTGGTTTTGAAATTATAGTTTCTAAAGATTTGGACGATATCTCTTATCAAATTCATTCCATCGTGCCCTCCATCGTCCAATCTACCAATAAAGGGACTAACAAATGTCGCACCTGCTTTTGCTGCCAAAATTGCTTGATTTGCAGAAAATATCAATGTAACATTTGTACTTATTCCCTCTTTGCTTAACTTCTTGATCGCTATCATTCCTTCTCCCGTCATTGGAATTTTCACAACGACATTCCTTCCATATTTTATCAGTTCATGAGCTTCATAAATCATCTCATCTGCTTTTATAGCGATTACCTCCAGATTTACCGGGCCATTTACCATGTCCACTATAGCTTTCATGACATGTTGAGGGTTTTCATTTTCTCTTGACAATAATGAAGGATTAGTTGTAATACCATCAATCATTCCCATATCATTGTATTTTTTAATAGACTGAATGTTAGCAGTATCTAAAAATATTTTCATCTCTCTTCTGTTTATCTCTTACCCTAAATATTCTATATTCCTTTTCTTCCTACCAGAATTGAGTTTTCGATATCTTTGTTGGTTAAACCGTATGATTTCATTAACTCTTCAAGTTCTGCATCACGCGCAGATTCACCAAATGTGTCTCTCACACCTATTCTTGAAATATGGACTGGATATGTTTCAGAACATACTTCTGTCACTGCGCTTCCCATTCCACCTAATATGTTATGTTCTTCAGCGGTAACTATTAATCCAGTCTTTCGTGCAGAATCTTCAATTAGATTTTTATTTATCGGTTTAATTGAAAATAAATCAATTACTCTGCATGAAATATTGTGGCTTTTCTGAAGGTTATCCGCAGCAGTTAAAGCCTTTGAAATCATTAATCCGCAAGCAATTATTGTAGCATCGTTTCCCTCTCTAAGTATGTGACCACCACCAACATCAAATTCCAAAGCAGGATCCTCATAAATAATTCTACTAGACGGTCTTGTCAGTCTCACATAGAAAGGACCATTATTTTCAATGCTTGTTTTTATTATCTGTTTTACCGAGATGCTGTCTGATGGAACCATAACCCTCATATTCGGTATGACCCTCATAGTTGAAATATCTTCTATTTGTTGGTGTGACGCACCGTCCGCTCCGACCGTTAGTCCAGCATGGGACACCACCAATTTGACATCCAAACTGGGATAACATATCGCATTTCTTATCTGATCAAGACATCTCCCGGGTAAAAAAGCTGCATACGTACTGGCAAAAGCGATCTTACCTCCAATTGCTAATCCTGCAGCTATTGAAACAAGATTTGCCTCTGCAATTCCAATATTGAAGAACCGTTCTGGAAATTTATCACCAAATTTTTTGGTCTTTAGGGAATCTGTGGTATCTGCTCCAACACAGACTATGCGTTTATTTTCAGAACCGATTTCATAAAGTGCATCACCATAAGCAGTACGCATATCTCCCATTTCGAAATTTTCATTTGTTTTAATGAGTTTCATTGAAGACAATTTGTTATCTATTCACCCATCTATTCCCAACTCACTTGCCAATGGTATGAGAACCTGTTTACGAGCTTTCATCCAGTCTTCTTCAATATTTGTCTCTCTTGCTTTTTGTAATAGTTTCCTTTCGAGTGCAACATTTGCTTTGTGACGTAGCTGCAATATGGCATAGTTGATGTCTGAATGGGCAAATATTGCATTGCCTGCTACCATTATCCGTGCTCCTGCATCATAGACTTGTTGTAATGTCAGGGCATCTATTCCTCCATCGGCCTCTATGTAACCCTTATAATGTAATTCTTTTAATTTTTGATTTATTAAATTCATTTTAATTGAAATTTCTGGAATAAATTTCTGCCCAGAAAATCCTGGATGTACCGACATCACTATTATAACATCTATCTTGTCTAGATTATCGAAAACCCAGAGCGGCACCTCTGTATCTGGGTTTATAGCTATTCCAGGACTTATTCCATTTTTCAATAATCTATCATTTATAATTAGAAATTCATCTTCTTTACATGTCTCGACATGAATTGTAATAATATCACAGCCTGCATCAATATATTCGTCTACATGGTCAACCGGTTTCTCAATCATCAGGTGTGCGTCAAATGGAAGTTTTGTGACAGGTCTAAGTTTTTTAATCGTATCCGCGAAAAAGGTAACATTTGGAACAAATCTACCATCCATTACATCTAGATGTATCATATCTGCACCATTGTTTTCTGCACGTCTTATTTTTTCTTCATAGTTTTCTTTTTCACCAGCTATTATTGAAGGTGCTATGAGAAATTCTCCTTCTAATTCCTGAATTAATATCGGCAACTGTTTGGTTGGCGGAGCTTTTCCATGCCATTGTGGAGTATTTGCCATGTGCTTGATACCGTTACCTTTCACCGTATTTGCAATTATTATTGTGGGTTTTTCTTTGACATGTTTCGCTTTATTTAATGCATCGATTATTTGTTCCACTTTGTGTCCATTAATTTCAATTACATTCCAGTTAAATGCCAGCCATTTATCTCTTAAAGGGTCAAGAGGCATTATCTCTTCTGTAAATCCATCTTGTTGAATTTTATTTCTATCCAAAATCGCTACAATATTGTCTAGTTTGAATTTTGGTGCTGCCATTGCTGCTTCCCAGACCTGACCCTCGTTGGTCTCACCATCACCAAGAAGTACAAAGACAGTGCTATTCTTTTTGTCAATTAAATTGGAAAGGGCTATTCCTATTGATACTGATAAACCTATGCCTTCAGAACCTGCAGCATATTCTATACCTGGAATGCTATGGTGCTTCTGTTTATCTGTATATCTGACTGGATGTCCTTGGAGCCTTGAGCCAAATTTTCTAAGAGAACTCATCTCCTTCAGATCAAAATATCCTGCTAACCCAAGTGTTGCATAAAATCCAGGAGCAGAATGACCTTTAGAATTTATAAAATAATCTCTTTCATCCCACGAAGGCCTTTTGGGATCATGTTTCATCCGTCTAAAATAAAGAGCGCCCATTATCTCAGCGGCAGAAAATGATGCACCCGGATGTCCTGAACCAGCCTGAGCTATTCCATAAATAGCGTTAATTCTTATATCTTTAATCTTGCTTTTGAGGTCAAGATATCTCATTTTAAAACTCATTTCCAAAATATTCCCAAATACTATGATTAATAATACAGGTTAGAGATAAAAAGATAATTTTTTTACAACCATTATACACATGATCATTAATTCTAGAGCTGAAATCAAGATTCATGCAAGATAGGAGTGACATTTGTATTATGAGAGTGGTTCAGAAGAAAAATAAAAAGATATGGGCAAACGTTTCATTTTAATAACCTACAAAAACGAAATGGAAAATAAGTTAGATTATAATAAAAAATCAAACATCTTTAAATATTATTTGATAATATATTCGAAAACATGAAGAATCTATTGATTAATACTGCCAGTTTTGAAACAGGAATAAAGGCCAAACACGAACTTATTGTTGTTTGTATTTTTCAAAATCACATATTTGGAGATAAATATCTAAAAAAACTTGATAAAAAATTTGAAAAACCCATAAAAAAATTTCTTACAACTTTTAAAAATGAATATTGTAATATCAAGGAATTTTTTTTTATTGACGGGGATGATGTTCAAAGATTTTTATTTGTATGTCTTGGTGATAAAGAAAATTTTGATAATGAAAAAGCAAGAATAATTGGTAGCAAAATACTCACTTTGTGTAAGACCATTCAAGTTTCTAGTTTCACCATTTTTCCTATTTTTGAACTAATGCCTGAAGTAAATAAAGATACCAACAACGTAAAACTAGAAAATACTGAAGAAAAAATTATTACCTGTATTTCAGAGGGAATATTACTTTCGCTTTATTCATTTGATAAATATAAAAAAGAAAAAAAGAACAAAACGCAGCTAGAAAACAAAAAAAATGATTCATTGTCGCTTCCAGCAGAAAAAAAGATTGATAAAATATTATTACTTACTTTTTCTGAAAAAAACATTTCTTCAAGTATGGAAATAACGCATAATGTTGTAGAAGCTGTTAATTATACACGTGATATAAGCAATCTTCCTCCAAATGAATGTACTCCAGAAACTTTGGCAGGATTTGCAAAGGAATTGTCAAACAAATATTCAAATTTGAAATGCAAAATAATTGAAAAAAATATGTTGCAATCGATGAGGTTTAATGGTATCATATCGGTAGGAAAAGGCAGTATCAATACACCAAAGCTAATTATTCTTGAGTATAATGGAAGAACAAGCTTACAATCTAGTAAAAAACAGAAATCTAAAATCTTAAATTCACAAGGACAATCTAGTCCCTATCTTCTTGTCGGAAAGGCAGTCACGTTTGATACAGGCGGAATATCTTTGAAACCAGGAGACAAGATGGATGAAATGAAATTTGATAAATGCGGAGGTTGCAATGTCTTAGGTATCATCAAAGCTATCGCTGCAATTGGATTACCTATCAATGTTGTAGGTTTAATACCTGCAGTAGAAAACGTACCCTCAGATAGGTCATATAAACCAGGCGATATCATCACAATGTACAATTCAACAACTGTTGAAGTTTTGAATACTGATGCAGAGGGGCGAATTATTTTAGGTGATGCTCTAGCATATGGCGCAACAAATTACAAACCCAAAGTAATAATCGATATGGCTACATTAACTGGAGCATGTATAATTGCACTTGGATCTAACATTGCTGGCATGATGGGAAACAATAAGGAATTGATAGAAAAATTAAAGGATATTTCAAGGGAAACCAATGAACAAATCTGGGAACTCCCACTACTTGAAGAATTCAAGGATCAAATCAAAAGCAAGATAGCTGATATTAAAAACATTGGTGGAAGACAAGGAGGTACCATTACTGCTGCTGCATTCCTTTCAAATTTTATAGAAGATTTTCCATGGGTTCATTTTGATATTGCAGGTCCTGCATGGAATCAAGACGGCTCTCTTCCTAAACCATATAACCCCATCGGTGCAACCGGTTTTGGTATTAGAACACTTGTTACATACCTAATACATGAATCTGAAATATGAGATGAAAATTTAATTGTTTTTCATTTGGTATCTCCCGTTTTCTCTGAATCATTGTTTATCAATCTACAATTTTCCTATATCTGGCCTTATTTTCTGTCAATAATTGTAGCAATAATGCCTCCATTTCAAAAAGAATTACTGGTTGTACTGCTGTCACAAAAGTATAATCTTGATTGCAGGATTGGATTGGACGAGGAGATTTCCAAAAATAAAAAATATTTCAAAAAATGGCTACTTACTAATTCTGGTGGTTTTATAGTAATTCACAATTCTACAATCAATTACATTGGATTTGAAGATGTCGTTAGATTTGGACCTTTTTACAATGTCTACTGTTTGATTGAAAATAATAATATTTTTGAAGTGAGTGGCATAGGAAGTTCGCTTTTGAACTCTTACCCCTATTATGAAATTGTAGGTGGAGAATTAAAAAATCTTGCCTGGAGTGGAAGTATACTATCCGATATATTAACAAAAGACATTAAACTTTTTGAACTATTTTCAAAATATGTTGAGCAAGAATCTGTCAGAAAGTTAGGGATTAGATCTGTGGATTGCGGTTGTATTATAGAGACACAGATATGGGGACCATCAGACTTCTGCGAAATATATCCCTTAGTGGATCAAATAGGATTTCATATAAAGGATTTGTTATCAAGAAAATTTTTTAGTAAATCGTAAAAATACCTCGAATTTATTGAAAACTAGGACGCCAGCACTGCTGCTTCCCAACCGCTCACGCAGGTAAGTATTCAGCAGCGACGACAGGTTTGACTTCCGGGTTCGGAATGGGACCGGGTCGCGCCCTGCCACTATGGCCGGCTATCAATTATAGTCATATAGGGATTATTATTCTTTTATCTTTAACTCATTGTATATTACTATTTTCTGATCCGTCTTAATTACAAACAATAAATATAATAGTTATTTTTGTTAAATTTAATTATCTTGGGTAATTCGTCTTCAGAACAAACCTCTAGGGTTGCAGTATTGGATCAGGAATTGTGTCAGCCTAGAAAATGTGGGCTAGAATGCATCATCTATTGTCCTATAAACAAAACAGGGGGGGAATGTATTGTTCAAAGACCCGAGGATGGAAAAGCTGTAATTTCTGAAGAGTTATGCACAGGTTGTGGAATCTGCATAAAAAAATGTCCTTTCGATGCAATTGTGATCGTCAATCTCGCAAAAGAACTTGCAGAAGATAAAATCCATCAGTATGGAATCAATTCATTTCGAGTCTATCGTCTTCCATCTCTTAGAAAAAGCTCTGTAGTGGGATTATTGGGAAGAAATGGGATGGGTAAATCTACGATCATCAATATAATGTCTGGAAATATAATACCCAATTTTGGAAGATATGATGAGAAGGTAAAATGGGACGATGTCATCAAGAAATTTCAGGGAACAGAGCTAAAGTCGCATTTTGAAAATATTGCCAATGGAACCTTGCGTGTTTCCATTAAACCACAATTGGTCTACCTTATTCCACAGGCCTTTAAAGGAACGGCGAAAGAATTAATAAAAAAATATGATGAATTGAATATTTATGACGAAATTACCGAACAGTTATCGTTACAAAATTCGCTGCATAAAAATCTTACCGATTTAAGTGGAGGTGAATTACAAAGGTTGGCAGTAGCAGTCGCTTCCGTGAAAGATGCAGATTACTATTTCTTTGATGAGCCATCTTCATATAATGACATATATCAAAGGCTGTCCGTGGCCAAAGTTATCCAGGGTATTTCTAAAAAAGGCAAAAGCGTAATGGTAGTGGAACACGATCTTACTTTACTTGATTATTTATCTGACTATATACATATAATGTACGGTGAAGCTGGAGCCTATGGGATTATTTCAAGCCTTCAAGGTACAAAACTCGGGATTAACCATTTTCTGGAGGGTTTCATACCTTCTGAAAATGTACGTTTCAGGGATAAGATATTCCGTTTTGATACGTACAATGCAATAGATGACGTTATCCTTGAATCTCCATTGGCAAGTTACTCTAATCTCAAAAAATCTTTTCCATCATTTAACGTTTCTATTCCTTCTGGACAAATACATAAAGGGGAGATTGTTGGCGTTGTGGGAGCAAATGCACTGGGTAAGACTACATTTATGAAAATGATCACAGGAATTGAAAAACCAGATGAGGGGAAGATCGATATAACTCCAAGGATTTCTTATAAACCTCAATATATAAATCAGGATTATGAAGGAGATGTAAAATCACTTCTTAATAATATATATCAAAGTGAAATTGATTCATCTTCCGCGGAAGAACAGATAATTATTCCTATGGGGTTAAAGAAGTTATATGATAAAAAGATAAAGAGTCTAAGTGGAGGAGAACTGCAAAAGGTTGCAGTTACAGTCACATTGATGCAACAGGCTGACATCTATGCATTAGACGAACCATCTGCGTTTCTGGATGTAGAGGACCGTATATTTCTAGCAAAATTTTTACAACGTTTTGTTCGTTCTCTTGGTAAATCTGCCATAATTATTGACCATGATATGCAGTTAATAGATATTGTATCGGATTCAATGATTATTTTTGACGGAAAACCAGGTATCAATGGAATGGCTTTACAATCAATGAAGAAAGAAGAAGGAATGAATCAATTTCTAAAAATCTTGTCAATAACTTATAGGCGTGATGAGAATACAGGGCGTCCAAGAGTAAACAAAGAAGACAGCAGGCTTGATAGGATTCAAAAGGAAAGTGGGAATTATTATTATATCAAAAAATCAATTTAAAAAGATGATGTTGATGAAAATAACATAATTTACGAGTAATAGGTTTTGTTGCAAGTGCTTTGATTTTATATGGAAAAAGTTGGTATTAAGTAAATATGGTTCATTTTTTAAAAAAAATATTAAAAGATAAATTAACTAAGGATGAAATTTCACAATTATATTCATCTTTTGATGTTATTGGAGAAATTGCAATCATAAAAATCCCTGATTCTCTTAAGGAAAAAAAAGAAACAATAGGAATTACGTTAATGGACTATATAAAAAATGTCAAAACGGTATTTTCTCAATCTTCTCCAGTAAGGGGTGAATATCGTACACGTGATTTAGAACTTATTGCGGGAAGAGATCAAAGTATTACCTATTACAAGGAACATGGTTGTATCTTCAAAGCTGATGTTAAAAATACTTATTTTTCTCCACGACTGTCAACGGAAAGGTTGAGAATATCTAATTTGATTTTGGATAATAAATTACCAAATCACAAGGAAATTGTGATTAATATGTTTGGCGGTGTAGGAACATATTCTATAATTATAGCAAAGAAAAATCCACAATGTATTGTTTACAATATTGATTCAAATATTCATGCCCACAAACTCTGTCAGGAAAATGCTAAACTAAACAAGGTTGAAGATAGGGTAACTTCGATTCATGGAGATGCAAAAGATGTAATCCAATCATGTTTGTCTAATGTTGCAACTAGAGTTTTAATGCCATTGCCTGAACTGGCTCATGAATTTATTGATGAGGCAGTCTTAGCATTAAGTAACCAAACCGGCGTAATTCATTATTTCTCACATGTTAATGCAAAATACAAGAAAGATGTAATTCAACAGGTTAGAAAGGAAAATGAGCTAAAATTTCAAGATTATAAAATTGATTTATTTAACATTACCATTGTGCGAGAGGTAGGGCCAAGAATTTACCAAACGGTTTCAGATATCAAGGTATTATAGAATAACTTTTATACACTTTCATTTTCACTTTTATTTGTAGAAATAACCATCGTAAAACCTATCCAAGAAAATACAATTACAATAACTCCTATAACCGCTAAAATTGTTATCTTCATTAGTTTTACATCAAAATTTGTATCAAACAAAATGTAGGTATACAAAATAAAGAAAAATATCGGAAAAATTATCAATAAAAAACCTAATACTCTGTTTCTGTCTTTTTTGACTTGCATATTGCAATGATTACAAAGATTAACTTATATCAATTTATTCTTTGACTAAAATTCTTTTGCCATGAGAAGAGCATCTTCCCCATCTCTATAATATGCTCTCAGCTTGGATTTTATTTGAAATCCTATCTTTTTATACAAATTTACAGCCTGCTGATTACTGCTTCTAACTTCTAGATATATTTCATCGCTCTTTCTTTGTACAACACCTTTCATTCCTTCAATCATTAGTGCTTCTCCAATTCCAATACCTCTGTATTCTTCAAGTACTGCGATGGATACTACATGACCTTTCTTTACAAATCCCAATTTCCTAAAATTTGAAAAACCAAACTCTATTTTACACATTATATATCCAACGATTTTATCATGATAGCCTGCAACTACGAATGCTTCTGGAAGCTCCTTTAATAGCGAGAGAAAGAAATAATCTGAATAATGTTCAGGGAGAGTTTTTAAATTTATATCTATTACTGATGGAAGGTCTGCTTCTTCACAGTTTCTTATTGTATACTCTCCTATCTTTCTAAGCAAGGCGCACAAGTATCTCTAATTAAAAAAAATTCTTATTTAATCTTATTTTCTTTTCTTTAATAGATAGACAATTAATATCAAATTTTTCATTATATCAAATCATTGGAAGTGGTTCACTGATTTGTTTTAGTCAATAGTAGTCTATCGGGGTCTGATAATACTGCTATTTTATGATTTTTACCATTTCTTTCTAATAGATGTTCCATTACCTCTCTCATGTTTTTAAAGGATGAAAAACCTAATTTAGTAGAAAAATACTCCGGTAATGAAGAAAGGATTCCCAATTCGATCTTATTTCTAAATTCTTCTACGTACAAAAGATGTTCCATGCCTTTTAAATATTTTTTACTTGCATCTAACCTTATATTTGGATCAACAGATAATCTACCTTCAATAAACATTTTTAATGCCCCTTCTCCAAGACCGAAACTGTTTTCTGTTATGAGTATTATCGTACCGTGTTCCTTAACTGCATGAATTGAATTCCACATAGAATTTAATGATTCAGTTAGTATAAGGTGATTGTCAATTTCGGAACCTGCATCTACTATTAAGGAGCGTGTAAAATCTGTATCTATTTTTGTATCTTTTGCAAAATCATCAATACCACTTTGGAAATTATTGACAAGGTCACCATGATAGATTCTTGTAGAACCTGCATAATTGGTAACAATTTCTATTGATTCCATATTTCTATAATTACCATCACAATTCCATCGACGGTTATTGCTACATGCATTTTGATTATTAATATTTGCATATTCTAAGGCTATTTTTAACGGTTCTGTAATTACTCCCGGTGACGGACTGTTATTTTTTCTTTCATTAAATGCGTCTCCCATTCTGTCTAGATCATAATTTTTTAAAAAATTTGTCAACGAACCGCTAAAACCAAAAAGAGGATCATATGCTACTTTTGATAGAAATAGAATATTTGAAAATTTATTGAAATTATCGATCCTATTGAAATTATATTCATTAAATATAATATTCTCATTTATAGGATCATTTTCTAAATTTTTAGAATCAATCACATCATTGTTTATATTGACAGTTTCATTATTCAAATTTTCTCTTTTCTTTGCATTTATATTTTGCATTTTCTTTTTAATTGCATCTCTTAAATGTGGCAAGATCCCAAAATTTATCTTTACATTATTCCTTAATGCCAGTCTGTTTATTGCATTACAAAGTACTGCAATTTCCCTTCCTGCAGAAAAAGCAAAAACAAGCATATTGTCACACAATTTTATCCTCTCTATTTTATCCAATTCTTCATTTGAGAAATCATTTCTCTCTATGGCCTGATAAGTCTTGAACAAATTTTCATACTTGATGTCTAATACAACATCTGAACGTCCGTATTTTAACCAGATTTCGGGCATCTTTTAAAAGTAAATGTTTAAAGTAAATATCTTTCATATTAATTCTATGAATGAAAGATCAATAGAAGATACGTCATCTTATCATGAAAATACATACAACAAAGAATTAGCATATTTTTTATTTGTTAATAATGCTTTCAAGTTTGGTAACTTCTCTCTGTCAAGTGGACTTCAAAGTTCTTATTACATTGACCTGCGATTGATTCCCAGTTTCCCATCAATATTTAGAAAAACAATAATCACAATGAGAAATTTTATCTTTAATCACCTACATCAAAATTTCGACATTGTTGGAACAGTACCGACTTCGGGATTGGTATTTGGATCATCCTTATCTTATGAGATTTTTAAACCACTGATATATGTTAGGAAAGAATCCAAAGAACACGGGACTTCTAAACTAATAGAAGGAAATCTTCCTAAAGGGTCTAAGGTATTATTAATTGATGATGTAGCAACAACAGGGTCCTCTGTTATAAAGGCAATTAATAAGATACGTGAATCTGGTGGAGTTGTTGAAAATGTCCTTGTAATTGTAGATAGATTAGAAACTGCAAAAAAAAATTTAGCTCAGATTGGGGTTAATTTAATGTCTTTGACAGATATTGTAAAATTGACAAGTATATTGGTAGAAAACAAAAATATTTCAATCAAACAATTAGAACAAGTTAATTCACAAGTAATTGGAAACTATTAAAGCATCTGTTTGGAATACTATTTTGTGGACAAAATAATGATGTGTTAGTTACCTTCATAAATCATCAAATTCTTTTCTTCTAACAGAGTATGTAAATTGCTTACAGCTCGATATACTTCAGCTTCTTTTTTGGCACCCGTACAAACTAATTTTCCACTGGCAAAAAGCAGGATGACCGTTTTTGGATCTAACATTCTATGGATGAGTCCTGGAAATTGTTCTGGTTCGTACATGCTTCGGGGAAGTACTCGTGCTGCTAATTCTAGATGGATTTTTCCACCTAAACTGGCCGATGCTACAATGTTTTGTATCTCGATTATGGGTTCATTTTCAATAGGTATGTTTCCTTTTTTCAACTTGATTACAACATTTTTCACTGCCTTTATCGCCTGTTCTTCAGATTTAGCCCCAGTGCATACCATTTTACCGGAACTAAAGATAAGAGTGGCAGTTTTAGGAGATTTTAATCTAAATACCAAACCAGGAAATTGATCTGGATGATATTCTACATCTGGAAAATTTTGAGTTATTTGATTAAGATTTACAG
>CAZHFI010000005.1:38072-57539 GCA_964531845.1 uncultured Nitrososphaeraceae archaeon | reverse complement strand
AATTAGGTGTTATCCAGCTTTAAGCTTGACTGAAACATTCAGAAATAAGAGCGATTACAATTCTTTGTATGTATAACAATTATCAAAACTATCCATATAGATCTTAAATCTTATCAAAAATTCATTCCATTGGTGATGCTTTTCAATTCTTTCATGTTCCATGGTAGGATACTATGCATTATAATCAGAGCAAAATAATATTTTCAATATTTTTTTAATGATTTGATTAATTATCATGAAATGAGCATTTTTGTAATCAGAAATGTAGATAACATGACAGACGTTTTTCCTCAACAAATAATAGTAATCTTTTCAAATAGGTATGTAAAAAATAGCAGATTTGATACAAAAAAGAAATCAAGGAATTGCGATAAATACATTTGTAGATATGTCTGGTCTTAATGCTAAATTATTAAAAGCAAATATCTTCAAGGTATAAGGACCGTGGTGAAATGCTTTTGTGACTTGTTTATTTATATTTATTTCGTAAGCCAGTGTTTTATTATCAAGATTTGCAATTCCGGTCTGAACAATTTTGTTATTCAAATCAAACAAGAAATATTTGACTGTAGTATTATTAAATCCAGAAGTATTAACAATGCTTGTATTAACACGTATTTTTAGATCTGAACCAATTTTTACATACTTAGGTATGACTAGTGATTCAATTTTAGTTAGTTTTGGGTTGGTGAAATTCGACCAAGTATTTTGATCAAAAGGATATGTGTTGTCTCTAAAAGCTTTAATAGTAATAATCCTACCAGCTACATTATAATTATCTAAATAAAAAGGACCATTACTAATAACAGCATTGTGGTGTTCAGATATCCATCTTATGCTTGCATCATATCTTTTCTTTGCTTCAATATCCGAAACAAATCCTATTAATGATGGAGGTATATAGTTTTCTTGTTTCATCTTTTCTAGTTCATGTTCTATCAGATTTGCATGCTCTGGAATTATCAATGATATCCAGTCCACGTTTTTAGATAATGATTCAGATTTAGAATATGCAACGACATTCGATACTACTAAACGTTCTAAAGCTGCACTTATTTCCCATGGTTGTGTACTCCAAATCACAGAACGGTCGGCTATCTCTTTTTTATCAAAATTCCATTGATTTACATATGATTCTATCGTATCATTTGATAGAAAACGAAATCCTTTGTTTAGAGGAACGGCTAATGCAGCTCTGGATGTATATTCAGGATCAAATGTTACATCATTAGAATCCTCATGTGTACCCCACTCATATAAGAAATATAATGAATAAAGTAAATCAGCTTTATTCATGTATTCACCATGATGCCATTTTGAATATAGAAAATGGAGAGTAACTTTACTCATTGCCTGATCACCATTTTTAATATTTGTCCATTCCTGAGAACTAGTATTCCAAATTTGGACATCATTGGGTATAAAAAACTTTTTTAATGGTCCAGCTGTGGTAATATTTGTCCAAAATACCCTCAATGGATGAATTTCGCCATTGAAAGGATCCCTGAAGATCGCACTATCTGCGATTGCTGAATAAATATCAATACTATAAGCATCTGTAAAACCACCAATATCATTCCAAGCTCCTTGGTAAATCTGTTTTACTCCAATGTTTAAAATATTTTTTCTAATGGTAGAATTAGCATTAAAGAGAGAATATGTGCTTGTGATACCAGCACCAAAATCATTTATCAAACCATGAACTGAAGATGAAGCAACATACGGTTCGATATTCTTGACTAGAAAAATTCTTACTGATTCTTGAATTCCCATGACTGTTGCATCTCTTAGGAATTTGGTCCTTTGTTCAATGGAAGTGTAATTTAAAAAAACCAATTTTTGGGTTATTTCATCAATAGTAGAATTTCGATATTGCCAATATGATGGATTTTTTCCTCCAGGCATATTGGAGTACCACGGAGAATACATCTGAGCAACCACCGTAGGGTTGAAATTTACAAAAGAAGAAGTACCACTAAATGCTTCTGTATAAATATGCCATGAAAGATCTACAGGATTTGATCCGTAAACAACTTTATTTGCTTTATTGAGATCTGCAAAATCCTTTACCACCTTAAAACCTATTTTCTCAAGTTCGTCAGATACTATCTCGCCTAGAGATTTACGCTGGGAATCGTCACTTCTAATTAGAATTTTTATTGTAATTGGATGATTATTAAAATACCAAAGATGGCCAATTTTTTTTGCTCCTTTGCTTGATAAAACACTAGAAACTATTTTTTCTGCCACTTGTGGATCATAATGAAATCCAAAAGATTCTACAGTATCTAAAATGGAGAGATATTCCGGTGAGTAAATACCATATGGGTCAACTAGAGGAATGCCATATCCATTTAGTAATTCATTTGAAATAAATTCGCGATTTATTAAAAAATTCATTGCATAACGAATTTCTTTAAATTGAAACGGATTTATGATCGATGAATTGGATGGTGCAGGATTAAATAATAAACCAAATGATCCTGAATTACGCTCATATTGTTTTAATTTCGGTTCATTTTTTAAATCACTGGCTATATCTAATGGAATTCTGAAAAAATATGCATCCAATTTTCCAGATTTGATCTCTTCAATTGCAATATTTTCATCAAGATAATGAATAAAATTCACAGTATCTGATTTTGGGCCTTTCATTGTTTTATTAATAGTTGCATCTGTAGGAATAATTTGGTAAAAAAATATGATAAAAATAAGAAATAAAAAAAACAGAAGTAAAGATATAAGCAGCATTAATTAATCTTTAATTGTACAAATTAATTGAAATATTAAATTTTTCATTGTCTAAAGATAATAACCCATTTTTGAAAAATAAAGAAATATTTAAATAGTACAATAAAATATAAATAACACTGTTATAGCTCATTAAAAAATTTTATGGTGAACAAAATGGTTAAAGATATTTCTATGTATGGTGACAGATGTCCTCGTTGTGGTAGGGGTCCTATGGTAACAGATAACTCAACTGGAGAATTATTTTGTGGGAATTGTGGGTTCGTTATTAATGAAAGAATCGAAGAAACGGGGCCAGAATGGAGGGCATTCTCAAAGGAAGAACATGAAGATAGAAGCCGTGCAGGTATTCCAACTTCTTTAGCAATGCATGACATGGGTTTAGCTACGATAATTGGACCAGTAGACAAGGATGCTTCTGGAAAGCCTTTATCGGCATCTATGAAAAGTACAATAGAAAGATTAAGAACTTGGGATAGTAGAAGTCAGGTTCATGAACCAGTTGACAGAAATTTTAGACAAGCTTTCAGTGAACTCGATAGATTAAAGGACAAACTGGCAGTAGGAGATGCGGTAATTGAAAAAGCTGCTTATGTTTACAGAAAAGCTTTGGAGAAAGGACTTGTAAGAGGTCGTTCGATATCAGCATTGGTTGCCGCTGCACTTTATGCTGCATGCAGAGATACTGAGACACCCAGGACTTTGAAAGATATAGCCAATGCAAGCAACATAAAGAAAAAAGATGTTGCAAGATGTTATAGATTATTGATTAGGGAGCTTGATCTTCGTATGCCAGTAGTTGACCCGGTAAAATGTGTGGCAAGAATCGCCAGTAAAGCTGGACTCTCAGAGAAAACAAAAAGAAGAGCTCTAGAAATATTAAAAAAGGCTGAAGAGGGAAAAATCTCTGCTGGAAAAGATCCTATGGGATTGGCTGCGGCAGCATTGTATGTAGCTTGCGTAATGAACGGAGAAAATAAAACTCAAAAAGACGTAGCTGAAGCCGCAGGAGTGACTGAAGTAACTATTAGAAATAGATACAAAGGTCTCAAGACACACCTAAAACTTTAAAATTCCAATTTTTCTTTATATTAAAATTAATCTAAATTTCATTATTGAACTTCTATAACAGATTCATTAAATCCGATTTTAATCAGATATTCTTTCACGTCATCGCGATGGTCTCCTTGTAACATGATGAATCCATCTTTTGCTGTTCCACCGCATGCAAATCTACTTTTGAGGTTTTTTACAATGGTTTGCATATCACTACTTTTTGGATCGATTCCGTCAATCATTGTAGTAGTCTTCGAAAAACGCCTTTTTTCTAATCTTATTACTATCCTTGCCTCTTCTTTTTCCAATTCTACGCAGGCACATAGATCATCAGGTAATCCACATTTCTTGCATATTACCGCCATCTTTTATTTATTTATTCTTTCCATTGCCTATTATTAAAAGTTTAGAGAAACTTCTAATAGATATATTTTTAAATCCTTGAATAATGAAAAATTATTATGAGTAGTAAAAAAAAGAATGCACCTCTACCAGCATCAAGTGCAGGATTATTGAGATTTTTTGAGGATGAGACAAAAGGAGTAAAAGTAAAACCAGAGATAATCATAGGGTTGACAGGTGCACTGATTGGAATTTCTATTGCAATAAGAGTTTTATTTCCAGCCTGAAAAAAATTCATGGAATTAGACGACGTAACTAGTGTCCACAATAGATGGTCTCTTACTAGAATAAATTTTTCTTCTTACAAGATATCTATTGTAATTTCAATTGTTTTTTCAATAATCATCATAATTTTATTCCATCTTTACCTTATACATTCAACTTTTGAGAAAATATTTATACACATAGCTCTGGGAGTCGCAAGTTTAATTTTAACAGATTTGTTGGATTTTATCCTTTTAAGGGGAAATCCTATGAACAAGTTAAGCAAAATTTTTCATTTATCTGCTTTTTCGATGATTTTGTGGTCGTCTATGATTATTTTTGGAATAGTATCAGACATGATTTTCAACAAAAACATTCCAGTTTACGCATATATTTTAGAAGGATTTTTTTTATCCTCTGGATTAAGAATTGGTTTATTTAGTTCTGTTTTTGGAGTCAAATTATGGAAGGCAATAATATTATCTTTTATTCAACCGGGATTTTTTTTCATTTCGTTTGTCCCTTCACAATACATTATAGAAATCATGACAAATAAATACGGATTAATTTTTGGTATCATTATCACTAGTATCGGTATTACATGGGTAATACTTACAGATAGAATGGGAAGACCAAAAATTAATAGTACTTTTGGTCTACTTCAAGCATTTCTTGATTCATGGACAGAAAAGAAGAATGACAAAATTGAAAAAATCTTTGAATCCAAATCAATGTGTTCAGAAATAGAAACCAAGGTTATTAAATTTAAGAGAGATTTAGATGAGATCTTTTTAGTATTACCTCAGATTCATCCAGGACCTTTCATGTCTGTGGGAGGGAGTGATTTATCATCGAGATTGTATGACTATTTTTCAAAGAAGGCGATGATTTTTCATAGTGTATCGGATCATTCGTTGAATATTCCTTCCAAAATCGAGCTCAATAAATATATTGATTCAATAAAAAAATGGGATATACTATATGAGGGAGATACGTGTTCTATTCCGCTTCAGGTCAGGGATGGAAACGTTATAGTAACAGGAATTCTATTTGGCAAGACACCGTTAATTATGTTATCAAATTCGCCTAAAGGAATGGAAGATCTTCCTCTAGAAATAGGAAGTGAAATTGAGATTTATTCAAAGAAATTAGGATTTGATGATATTTTTCTAATTGACAGTCATAATTCTATGGGAGGTGTTTTGAATTTTGATGACAGAAAATCTATGTTAGATTGTGCAAAAAAATGTTTGGAGCTTATGAGAAATTCAGATCAGCACCAATTTTGTATAGGATATTCAAATTCGGAGAACATTAAAAAATTAAATAACTATCAAGAGTTGGGCAAGTCTGGATTAAATGTTCTAATAATCAAGATCAATGATAAAAAATATGAATTTGGATGGATAGATTCAAATAACATGGTAAAAGGGATGAGAGAAAATTTAATCGATTCTAGAAAAATTAAAGGAGATAATATTTTAGAGATTTGTACGTCTGATACACACGAAACATCTGGAAAAAGAACAAATCAAGGATATTATCCATTTGGATACTCTATAGATTCCCATAAAATAGAAGAGGTTTATGACCACATGATAGACAAAGCAGTAAAAGATACTACTAGGAGCCGATTTCAAATGATCAGAATTAGATCACAAGTAAAGTTAATGGGGCATGACCAATTTTCAGATTATTCCAAGGCGTTAAACAAATCTATGAATTTTACAAAAATCTGTTTAGGAGTTACCTTTGGTTTTATTATTATAATGTTAATGATATCAAGATAGGTATTTAATAAAATATTATGTGTGCTAGCCATAACCCTCCTTTTGTTTTATGTGGGATTTCGCTGAGCGGCCAACCTGAGTAAGTGCAGGTACTTTCTACTCGCTTTGGCCTTGCTCCACTCTGGTCGGCATTTTCATTTCAGTAATGAAAATTTCAGACTACTCGTCATCATCAATATATGATCCAATACTGAATACTTTTCTGTTCCGTTGCCAACTGTCTCCAGTTAATTATCGCTAATTAGAGTGCCTGCAATGAGGGAGGAGTTTCCTCAATTCTGTCGCCCACTCACTAGCTCACGATATAATCCTGTTTTACTAGGTTAAAAAAATTTTGGAAAATATTCCCTCTCTATTTTAATAATTTCTTCCGCATCCTTAGCAGCAGAATACTCAAGTAATAAATCCGAATTTAATTCATGAAAAGTATGTCCCCATTTGAATTTATTAAGGATATGATCTGCTTGGTCTTTATTTCCCAAGATAAATAATGAGCCTGCTAGAGCCTCTACGGTTGATAACTTTCCAATCTTTGCATAATTTATAGGATTTGCTGCTAAAAAAAGAGGCAATCTTCTTGAAAGTTTATTGCCATGAAGAAACGAAAATTTGTTAGGTTGGTTGTTCTTTTCCCATGAGCAATCTATAGCACATAGATGATTTGAATACAAATTATCAGACTTTGTTAATACGTTTCTGGAAAAAGGATTGAGTGTTATTGTATTTTTTGGTATATATCTGATCGATTTTGCTAATTTAAATTTCAATAATTTTTCAGCGGTGCATTTATCTGGACTATCCTGTTTAAGCATTAGAATTAACAGATCCATGTATTGATATGTATTAAAAAATAGATAATATATTATTACAAAATTTAAAGTAGTGTGTTTAGTGCAATTTTTTTGGTTAGTTAAACAATATAGATTTACACATAGGTAATTCAAAGTTTAATTTCTTCTATAATCCATATCATCATGAGTTTGGCACCACAGGAATTAGAGAATAGTGCAAGTAGGCATGCTGCAGAAGCAATTAGGCATGATTCTCAAGGATCGAAATTTTTAGCTATTGAGGCATATCAACGGGCAATAGAGTCTCTGGTTAAATTGGTCCAGATCTATCCAGAATATAAATTAAATAAAATTTATATGGAAAGGGCAAATGCATATCAAAATCGAATAAAATCGCTCCAATTTTCAAACGGATTGAATGAAAAAAGAGGAGAGAGTTTAGCAAACAATAGAAGGTTGGAACAAACCGAAAATAATAGATCTGATCCCAGTAAAGAAAATAAAGTCAAAGAAAATGAAAAAGGAGTTAATGAGATAGAAGATTTTTTATTAAAAGAAAAACCAAAAGTATCATGGGAACAGGTTATTGGATTAGATGATGCAAAGAGAGCAATGAGAGAATCCATTGTTTATCCAACTAAGCGGCCTGATCTTTTTCCACTTGGCTGGCCAAGGGGAATATTGTTATACGGTCCACCTGGATGCGGAAAAACTCTATTGGCAGCCGCAGCGGCTGCGGAGATAGAAGGATATTTCATTAATGTTGATGCAGCAGCAATGATGAGCAAATGGTTGGGGGAAGCTGAAAAAAATGTCTCAAAGTTATTTGCAATGGCAAGAAAGCTTTATGATGCGGAAAATGTCCCAATTTTGTTATTTATTGACGAAATAGATTCATTACTTGGTACTAGAAATAGCGAGGTCGGCGGTGAAGTTAGGGTTAAAAATCAATTCTTGACTGAAATGGATGGGATTAATGGAAAATCAAAGGAATCCCAGTTATATGTAATTGGAGCAACCAATAAGCCATGGAGTTTGGAAGTAGGATTTCTTAGAAGATTCCAAAAAAGAATTTATGTTACCCTTCCAGAGAATCCATCTAGGATAAATCTATTTACTCAGTACACAGAACCCCTAAAAAAAGATAGAAATCTAAAATGTGATGAACTTGCCAAACTTTCGGAAGGATATAGTGCAAGTGATATAAAAGACATTTGTCAATCAGCACAGTTGCGGGTAGTTAATGAACTATTTGAAAGTGGAAGTGCTTTAGATGAGAATAAGAATCCCAGAGCAATAAATATGCAAGATTTTAAGGAAATAATTAAGATGAGAAAACCTAGTGTGAGTATTGATATGCTAAGAGCGTATTTAAAATGGAGTGATCAGTTTAAAGCTCTTTAGAAAGTAAAAATAAATTATGAATTTTTGTAATTTGCAAGTGCCGTTTGAATTTTCCTCTGCGCATCTTCTTTATTTGACCAGCCCAAAACCTTAACATATTTTCCTTCCTCCAGTTCTTTATAATGTTCAAAAAAATGTTTAATTTTGTTCTTGATTTGTAAAGGCACCTGATCTATATCAGTAATTGATGAATATGATTGATCAATTTTCCTGTCAGGAATTGCAATAATTTTTGAATCTTGCCCTTTTTCATCTTCAGTCAATAATACACCTATTGGTATTGCTTTAAGAACTGAAAGAGGAGTTAGACAAAAATCTCCTAAAATCAAGACATCTACTGGATCACCATCACCTTCCAAAGTATTTGGGATAAAACCATAATTACAAGGATAGGTCATTGAGGTAAACAATTTTCTATCAACAAATAGAAATCCACTTTCATGATCTACCTCATATTTAATGGCACTATCATTAGGAACCTCAACAATGACTGATATTGTATCAAATGGATCACTTTTCAGTTTATCAAAAATATTTTTCGAGTCATTCATTTTAGGTTATTTTTAGAAATACCCTATTTATAAGATAAACTAAAATGGTGAGTAAATGAAATTATATTGTCGTAGTTACAATCTTTTTAAAGTTCCGTATCTGCCGATATTTAAAATGTTTTCACCACGAAATTCGTTAGTATAGCCATTTTGTACAGATATTTCATCGCCTTCCTTTACCATATCGATCTGATTATCCCATAATGATAGTTTTATGCTTCCAGAATCATCAGAGAGCATTGCATCTGAAATCCTCGCAGTCCCACCAGTTTTTAAATTTACATTTCTAGGTTCTGAGATGGAATCAATTTTACCATTGACTGTAATTCGTCTCATTCCAGGTCTCAGGTCATTTATCTTTATTGGTTCGCTTCCTTCATAACTACTATTACTCATTTTTATGCTGTATAATAATCAATAGAATCCAATAATAAATTTTTTGAAAATATCTATTATGAATTTTTATAACCAAGCTAGTAAAAATAAACAAAGTATCTGACAAATAAGAAAAGAATAGAAATACTCAAAAGTGTCTGAAAAAAAAACTTTAATTCAAGAATTTTTTGATTTTCTGAAAACATTTGGAATAATTGGACTTGCCATAGCATTTGTGCTTGGTCAAGCATCATCAAAACTAGTTACTGCCCTTGTAGAGGATATAATAAATCCGTTAGTTGGATTGTTCCTTCCAGCAGGAGACTTAGCAAAGATGGTCTCGACAATACCAAATGTATCAGGTACAGTTTCAGAATTCAAATTTGGAGCGTTAATTGCTCAAATAATAGATTTCTTGATAGTGGCACTGGTGGTATTTATTGCATACAAGGTACTTTCAAAGTATAAAATGGTCGAAGATAAAACAAAGCCAGAGTCAAAATAATAAAATGAATTTCCAATCTAGTTCATAAGCCATTGTACTCTCACAAAAGAAAATTGTAAATAACATTATTTTTTATAGTCACTTAATATATCCCTATAGCGTGAATCCTTATATGCGATATATTTCACATATTCTCCATAAGTCATATCAATTGAACATTTATCACATTTCACAAAACTAAAATCATCTGCCAATTCTGCAGGTTTGCCGCAATCGGGACATTTAATTTTCATGATTTACTGTTGTACAATTCAGCGTTGTTTTATTTAAAAATTTTTGATTTATAATAGTACTATACAGCTTTTATCTGTTTTACAATAGGTTGACGAGCCTTCCTAAATACACGAAAACCGCATATACACTTAATTTCTGGAAGTGAAGACAGTTCCTCTATAGTTACGCTGGTGCCACATCTCATGCAATCATAACTGACCTGACCAATACTTTCATTCGTGGACATACTATAGAGAAATAGATTGGAGAATTTATTTCTTATGAATTTCAAATTTTTTTTAAAATCAAAAAAGTATGAAAGTATTAAATATGAATAAAAATATATGTTTTTAAAAAGAAATGAATAAAAAATTCTTATTTGTTGGAATTCCATTTGCTATTTTATTGGTTGGAAGTGCAGTTGTAGGTTCTTTATTATCTACTCCTAAAAATTTAAATAAAGCAGATATTGCGTCTGAAAGAGAAAAAATCATGAATATATTATTATCCCCAATTACTAAAAATGCATCTGCTTTGGGTAATGATGACGCAAAAATTACGATAGTTGAATTTGGAGATTATCAATGTACATATTGTCATAGATTCCATCAAGATACAAAGGAAAAGATTATTCAAAACTATGTTAATACAGGAAAAGCAAAATTCTTGTTTAAAGATTTGGTAATAAACGATTTACCAAAAGATAGAGCCTCTTCGTTGGCAGCTGAAGCTTCATATTGTGCTGCTGAACAGGGAAAATATTGGCAATACCATGATGAACTTTACAATAATTGGGAAGGAGAAAACACAGGATGGGTTACAAAAGACAGTCTAAAACAATTTGCAAATAATATTAAAATTCCCGATCTTATGAAATTTTCAGATTGTTTGGAAGCTCATAAATATTCAAATTTGGTGCAGGAAAATACAATATTTGCAAATAAGATAGGTTTGACAAGTACTCCTAATTTTATTATTTATAATGGAACCATTCCATTGAACATACCTGGTGCTCATCCCTATGAAGTATTTGACCAGGCCATAAAAGAATTATCAAATTCAAATAAAAATGAGACCATTTAAATTATTTATTAATGATGAGGTAGGTTTCTTAAACGGTTTAGAGAAGTATAATTTTTAAGTCCTTTTTTAAAGAACATTGCAATAAAAATGCCCACCAAAACCATGACGATGATTCCACTTGGTGCAAGGTCCAAGTAGTATGATAATAGAATTCCAGAAAATACACTTAATGTAGATATCAAAATGGAGATAAATAATGTTTTTTTAAATCCATATCCTAGTAATAATGCGGATAAATTTGGGAGCACCAGCAATGAAGAAATTAACAATATTCCTGCCAACCTCATTGATACAATTACAGTAATTGCAGTCATAGTAACAAACAGATAGTTTAATTTGCTCACTGAAATTCCACTTGCTTTTGCTTGATCTTCGTCAAAACAGAGATACATAAATCTTTTAAATAAAATCATTATGATGGAAACAATTGAAATTGATGATATTATAATGGTAACAATATCGGTATTATTCACTAATAAAATACTTCCAAATAAGAAACTAAATAAATCCACAGAAAATCCCTTTGTTGAACTAATCAAAATAACACCTAAAGAAAAACCAAATGAAAGTAATACCGCTATTAGAGAATCTGATGGAAGATTTGTAATTTGTCTAATCTTTGTTATACTTATAGAAGCAACAATTGATAGAATAAATGCAGTCCATAATGGATAAATATTCACATACATTCCAACTGCAATTCCTCCAAATGCCATATGAGATAGTGCATCTCCAAAAAGAGCTTGTCGCCTAAGAACCAAAAATAGTCCTATTATAGAACATAGTATGGCAATAGAGATTCCAGAAAATAAAGCCTTTTGAATGAAAACATATTGAAATATTTCAATCAATTATATCCACTTTATTTGTCCTCATGACTATGCATATGAAAATACATTGAAAATTCTTCAAAGGTGTCTAATAATTTTTTATTTTCAGAAAAATCTTTTGAGGTTCCATGAAAGAAAAGTCGTTTATTGATACATCCAATCTTGTTTGAATGGACAGCTATTGCATCTAGATCATGTGAAGACCATATGATAGTAACATGGTCATGTTTGTTTAGTTTATTAATTAAATTAAAAAATTTGTGTTGTTGTTCTGGATCAACAGCATTCGTAGGTTCATCTAATATTAATAAGAGTGGATTATTTACAATTGCTTTTGCGATTAAGAGCCGTTGTTGCTGTCCTCCCGATAGCTGGTTGAATTGTTTATTTCGTTGTTCAAATAAATCAACTAATTTTAAAACTGAATGTACTTTTTTTATTGAATTTCTTTCAGAGATCGCCATTGACACTATCTCTTCTGCTGTTGCAGGAAATTCGTTATGAATAGTTCTTTTTTGGGGAACGTAACCAATTTTTTTTCTGATGGATGGATTCTTCCGTATATCTGAACCCAATATTTCGATTTTACCATCATAATTTTCAATTAACCCTAAAATACAATAAAAAAGGATTGTTTTTCCTGCACCGTTTGGTCCTATAATACCCAAAAAATCGCCTTTATCTACAGAAAACGAAATATCCTTCAAGATAACAGATGAATCAATCGAATAATTAAGATTTTGTACATCCACAACTTTCATAAGATATCATTGATTCCCAAAAATCAGACTAGACATATTACTTACACAATAATCCAAGTTTTAAATTCTCTAAATTTTGTTTCATTTTTATAATGTAACTAACATTAGAATTTAAATCATTTTCGCTTATCCGTTCTAATGGACTTAATTTTAATACTTTTCCATTTAATACTTCTGATGACAGTGTCTCTGTGAGTCTAGGGTCTGCAAGGTCTTCGGTATAAAATGTGGTAATATTAAGAGTCTTGGCTAGATCTACAGCCTCCTTTAATTTTTTTGGCAAAATATCTCCTTCAGGTGATGTTCCAAATACTGGATGTGGTATTAAACCATATCTTTTCGCAAAATAATTAAAGGCATTATGAAATGTTATAAAATCTTTATACTTACAGTGTGAAATTGAATTTTTAATTTCGTTATCCAATGTATCAATCTTATTAATATAAGAATTTGTATTGTTTAAATAATACCCTATATTTTTAGGATCTATTTCAGATAATTTTTGTCCAATTAGTATAATTTGTGACTTAACCAGAACAGGGTCTAACCAAATGTGGGGGTCAATAGTTAAATTGTTAGAATACAGATTTGTTACACTATTGTTTTCAGAACTAGATAAAACGATTGATGATAAATTCAACAAATTGGTATTGTTGATTGATAAGGTCTCTTGCATTTTTGAGATCCATGGTTCAAATCCCAGCCCATTGTAAACAATCAGATCGGCATTATACATTTCTTTAATCTGCTGAATTGTTGGTTCCCAATGATGAGGTTCTGTATCTAGTGGAATTATTGATTTAAGTTCTATTTTATTACCACCTATATTTTTAACAAAATCATAGAGTGGAAAGAAAGATGTTAGAATTTTTATTTTGGAATGATTGGAATTAGAAACACTCACATAATTTTCTATTCCATAAATTTGAGCAGACAAACAGATAGAAATAATAATAATTAATTCTATAATTACGATAATTAATAGATATTGCAATACTAATGAATATTTATTATTAATAATATATTTATTTCTTATTAATTTTAATTATCAAAAAATAATAAATTATTAATTAACTTCATAATAACAAATGTATAGAATTATTGACGATTGTTATAAAAGTATAAGTACGAATGAATATAAAATCGATTTTTTCTATTAATAATGACAGAAGACGGTTAAGAAATGTTAGTTCAACAAAAATCGTTCAGATTATTAGAGATGGATAAAAAGCGATGGGCCGTCAGGATACTGATTTTATCAGCAATAGGAATTGTACTCGCTGCAAAATTCTATTTTATGATTTTTGTTGTAGATTTTATGGTTGGTTTATACAGTTTTCTGACCACATTTATTTTATTTAGTCTTTTTATCTTTGCATATTTTAAATATAAAGATCCATTTATTGATGCTAAAAATATAGTATTAAATAATTTTCCGTTAGTTTCAGTAATTATACCTGTTAGAAATGAGAAAGACAATATAAAAAATTGTGTTTATTCATGTATAAATGCAAAATATTCAAATAAAGAGATAATCGTCGTTAATGACGCTAGTACAGATGAAACACCAAAAATACTAGACGAATTAAAGAACAAGTATCCAAATGTATTGAACGTCATACATTTAACAAATAATGTAGGCAAAAAACATGCGATTGAAACTGCTACAAAAGTGGCACGGGGAGATTTTTTTGTATTTATGGATAGTGATTGCAATATGGATTATGAAGCCATCGACAACATAGTAAAAATCTTTATTTCAGACAAAGAAATAGGTGCAATAACAGGGCATGGAAAGGTTAGAGGTGCGGAACATGGGAATACTCTCCTAAAGATTCAGGATGTTTGGTTCGATGGTCAATTTAGAATTTTAAAAGGGATGGAAAGTTCATTTTCTTCATTGACATGTTGTTCAGGTGCCCTCTCGGCATTTCGAAGTCAAGCCATAGATAAACATATGCATGAATGGGCTTCTGACAAATTTTTGGGTGCTGAATTTAGGTTTGCAACGGATAGAAGACTTACGGCATTCGTTTTAAATGGAAATGCGTGTGTAGATACAAAAGATGTTATGAATAATGCCATTGCAAATTCAATAAATATTAGAAACGAAACGAAAATAAATGAATCAAAAATTGAAAATGAATTTCAAAGAGGAAGGAAACATCAGCTATGGAAATTAAAATATAGTCCAAGTGTAAAAGTACATGTAGGAGTTCCAGCGACACTTAAAGCTTTAATTAAGCAACAGATAAGATGGAGGAAAAGTTTCATAAGAAGTATTTTTGCAACTGGTGGAATCTATTGGAAACGTCCATTCCCAGCAGCTTTATTATATTACTTAATTTTGTCTTTAAAACTCTTTAGACCATTTATTCTTATCAAGGCGTTGATATTACTTCCATTATCTGGAGACATCCTCACCGGATTGTTGTATTTAGGCGGAGCATTATTTTCAGGAATGATTTATGGAATAGATGTAAGACTAAGAAATCCTGGATACACTAGATGGTTATATAGACCACTAATGACCTTAATTTCCACCTTTCTTTTAAGCTGGTTGATATTCTATGCAATATTTACAATAAAAAATAAATCATGGAGATGAAGAAATGGCTATAAAAACAAAAGAAAATGAAAATAAGCCACGAAGGTGGGATGCAATTTTAATTACAATAGGAATGACTATAGGATTTTTAATAATCATGATGAAAATTTCTGGAGTTTGGCCTTGTGAAATTATTGATTTTTTTGGAATTCAAGATAACAGCTGTGAGAAAACATTTGAACAAAATATAAATGGAATTATTCAATGGATTTTTAATAAATTTAATTTCTAACTACCAATTCTTCAAAGTATCTGACAATGGTTACCTCTCTCGCTTGAGGAATAATAATTTCTTTGTTATCCGCCATATCAACCATAAGGGATGGAAAATTCACCCCAGCAAGTGTAGTGAAAATAGTACCGCCACCAAGTCGTGGATTAACTTCAATCATCTTTAATTGACCATCTTTTGCTTCCTTCATTTGAATGCAACATGGTCCTATTATACCAAGAGTTTTGGCAGTATTCAAACATATTTTTTCTATTTTTTTGTTTTTAACAATTTTACCAATAGTTGAAATTCCGCCTCTAGTTTGAAGTCTGATTCGCGGAATAGCAACCAATGGATCCCCATTAAGGTCGGACAAGACATCAATTGTATATTCAATCCCAGGAAGATATTCCTGAAAGATCATGTCTTTATGTTTTTTTTGTACATACTCCAGATCAAATTCATTTTCAATTTTAATTGCATTTTTACTTCCTTTTCCATAACGAGGTTTGGCAAACATTGGAAATTCTTGAATTTTTTCTGGATTGGATGTAGTAAAAACAAATTTTGAACTTTTTGGAAGATGATTAAATGTCAATAACTTATCTCTGCAAATCTCTAAAACATCTCTATTACTAACAATAGCTCTTGCACCAAGTTCTGAAATTTCTTTTATATTTTCACTATATGGATAAATGTCAAATCCTGAAGATGGAAACAATAAATTAATTTTGTATTTTTTAATTATTTTGAATAATTTTTTTTGATAAAGTCGATTATTTATTTCTGGTAAAAGTTCCCCGCCATCACTGATGAAAAATCCTGCAGATAGTGGATTTGAATCTGTAGAAATAATTTTTCCTGAAAAGTTAGCCAATTTGAGGGATTTTATTGTATTGATTCCAGCAGGAGCAGATGCTCCTGGAATCAATACACTAGATATCATTTATAACAATCTACGAATCACAAATATATCAACTTATCAAGAAATACTCTTTTTAAGTATTTATTTATAACAGAGAAGTAAATTTAAACAGTCATTCAAATGTTAACTGATCACGATTATCACATTCATGCAAATTATAATGATCATTCTGATCCAGATCTAACAATCCAAAATATTATAAAAAAAGCATTTAAAATTAATTTAAAATCAATTGCAATAACAGAGCACATTAGAAAGTCATCTAATTGGGTTGAAAAATATCTTGACGAGATAAATGATGCTAAAGATAATTGTGACCTTGAAATATTTCCAGGATTTGAAGCAAAAATTCTACATGATGGTTCTATTGATTGTTTGGAAAAATATGCTAAAGATAATTTTATTATTGCCAGCTTTCATACAGTATACAATGAAAAATCGGTTTGGAAGAATGCACTAAAGAATGCCATCAAAGACCCTTTGGTTAACGTAATAGGCCATCTAGCGCCTGAACCTACATTTGTTTTGGATGGAGCAGAGGTATATGAAATTGCGGATTTATTGGTTGAGAACGAAAAGATTATGGAAATTAATGCAAAATACCAGAGACCTTCAATAGAATGGATCAAAAAATTTTTAGAAAGAGGAGTCAAATTTCATCTTGGAAGCGATGCTCATTCATTAAAGGAAATTGGAGATTATAATAAAATACGTAATCTTATAGATACTGTAGACTTGCATGTACAACACAACCAATTGTAATTTGATCAGCGGTAAAATTTTTCAAAAGATTAATAATAAGAGATGTGTATAGCCTAATAAAAACAATAAGGAAATTTGTGTTTAAAATGATAAGGGGAGTGACAGGTGGGATGAAAGAAGAGATGATTTCAGAATCATTATTTTCGGATTTTTTATCTCTAAATGACCCAATTATTTCCAGATTTATATCCCAAATTCCAAATACTTTGTCCCAAGCTACTAAAGATGTTTCATCAATAATAGAACGAAAAAGGATGTTTAATGAATCGATATACGATAATAGAAAAAAATTAAAAAGCATGGTGGAAAAATTTCATTGCGATTCAGATACATTAACGGATAATATCAAAAGCAGTATAGAATTACTGGAGAATAAAAATACTCATATCCAAGTAATTTTACATCAACCCAATCTATTTGCATACAGTGGAGTTTTTAAAAAAATAGTTCTGCTTAATACCATAAAACAAAAAGTTTTGGAAAGAAAACCAGAAACTAAACTAATAAACTTGTTTGTTTTTATAGATCATGATTTTCTTAATAATATTTGGTTAAGACTGGCTCAACTGCCAAGCATTAAAAATTCTTCAGGTATATTAGATATCAGAATACCTTTTAATAACAATCTGAAATGGAAGGTCATTGGAAATACACCCATTCCTAGGGAATCGGTTTTAAAAAGATGGAGAGAAAATATAATAACATGGATCAAACGTTCAACAGAAAATCTTCCACCGGTAAAGAGATTAGAATTGTTATATAATTTTGAAGAGTTTTGGAATTTCATAGTAGAGCCATCATATCGAAAATCAAAATCATATGCTGATTTAAATTCATACATAATTTCTAAAATTGTAAACCATTCTTGGAAATATGATACTTTATTTGTAAGATTAACACAATTGTCTCCAATACTTGAAAAAAGTTATAAAAAACTCATTCTAGAATTCGACAAATATGCCAATTCGATAAAAAATACGGAGGATCTTTTTACCAAAAATAAAATAACGACAGGAATCAGTCCTAGGTCGTATTTATATTCACCTCTATGGCTTCATTGTAACTGCGGAAGTAAAGCTAATACAAAAATCAAAACTAACGAAAAGTCAGGAGAAATGAGGCTTACTGGTAAATGCATGGGATGTAAGAAGGATTTAGAGATAAGTATGGGATCCAGACATAATATTGATGACATTAAAGAACATATACATAGATTATCGCCAAAAGCCGTTCCGATACTATTAGCGCTATCAGACGGTCTGGGTATAACATCAATCAGTTCAGGAACAGGCGGCAGTGTAAACTATACAATTTTTAGTACAAGGATATTTCAAGAAATGTCAATTAATATCCCATTGGTAATAATCTGGTCGTCAAAAGATAAATACGAAGGTTTTGCTCAAGCAGATGCTAAATCCCTTTTGTCGGGGATTAAACAAACAGAAATATTAAAGTACATTGAAAACTTAGAATATAAAAATTCCGAATATAAAAATGTGATAATACCATTATTGGAGCAAAGGACATTAATAAATGAAAATAAGGGATCAATTGATTTACTTTTAAATGATCTATTTAAATTAAAACAAGAACAACGAAATATAAGGAAAAAAATAAAAACTACACAAAAGGCAAGAAATGCTCTTTCTCTAAATCCGTGCATTATAGATTATGCAACAAATTTTGGGATTGAGGAAATCGAAAGGATATGGAAAGACAATTTGATTATAAATGAGAATTTATCCAAATATGTATTGATAGAAAATAATTGAGAAATTATTTCCAATTTAAATTAATATTGAATTTTAAAAAATTAATAATTATATATATTACTTTTAAAGGATATTAAATAATTGACAATCGTTAGTATTTCCCTCAACGAAGACATAATTAATGATATTAATAAATTACAAAAAAATCTTGGTTTTTCAGGTAGGTCAGAAATTGTAAGAGCGGGATTAAGAAATATCATAGCTGAACAAAAGGAAAAAGAGAATTTACAAGGAGAGGTATGTGCGTTATTGCTGATTATTCATAAAGAAGAAGAAGACGACCAGATTACAAGTATGCGACATGATTATGAGGAAGTAATAAATACACATTTACACAGTAAAGTTGACAAGGATAGGTGTGTAGAAGTTTTCCTCTTAAAGGGCGAAGCGGATTTAATAAAAGACATGACCAGAAAATTTCAGGTTAATAAAAAACTTGATCATGTAAAATTAATAGCCATGTAGATTCTATT
>CAZHFI010000005.1:0-37972 GCA_964531845.1 uncultured Nitrososphaeraceae archaeon | reverse complement strand
TTCAGGTTAATAAAAAACTTGATCATGTAAAATTAATAGCCATGTAGATTCTATTCGAGGCAATTTTTCTATATAATATATACAATAATAATACTACAAATACATTAAAACCAATATTTCGAATTATATAATACCCAGAAAAAGACACATAAAATGTACTTTGGGTATTAAGAATTTAAGCATCAAAAATTGAGCCAAAAACTCCAAATAGATTCTGGCAATAGATAACTCTGTTTGCCAAATGAAATTTTAAAAAATATTGTTCTTTATGGGTTATTTTCTGAAATGTAAGTTTCGTGTTTTGAATTCTTTGTTACTTGTTTTTATTAAAATTAAGTAGGACTTGAAAATATATCCATCGAGACAGTATCAAAATTTAATCTTATCTTGCTTTCTCCCATTATTGCCTCAGTAAAATCCAATGCATCAAGTGCTTTGTTTACTTTTTCATTACATAAGGAAAGATCAATCTTGTTTTTATCGCATATATTCTCTGCTTGAGTTAGTATTTCATTTTTATCACCTGCAAAAACATCATTTGCCATGACCTTTCCAGTTTTTCCAACTAATTTTAATAGATAATTATCATCGCCATCATTAGCTTGTATTATAACCGCATTACTATTTTCTACATCGTTACTTGAAGTATCAATTGCCGAGGTTTTATCTTGGATTTTCTCATTATTGGAGACCTCTTTTGAATTATCATAGATGGATAGTTGATTTGGAGTCGAAAACCCTGAATTACTTGCAATAAGCCCATCAGTTGTTATCACATTTAATATACTTCCAATGCTCTCATCAACAGTTTTAGGAAGAATGGATTCGTTATCAATATAGATTGAATCATCATTGATATTATTCATTTGGTTATTTAAATTCGGTATTTTGGTATCATCAAATGCTTTGGATTGATACAATTTTCCATAGATAGAGTTTTCGGAATTAAAATAACCAACACAAAGCACCATAGTCAATAGTAAAATGTTTATCAATAACATTGGAAATGTTTTAAATTTCACAATAGTATTATTTCATCATATTATTAATAGGAATTGATACTTTTTTAGATAATTTTCTAATTAGAAAATATATTTTGAAAAAAAAGTTTTATCTTGATTGTGAAAAAATTATGGTTCAATTTCCCTTACACTGAAGTTTTTGATATCCACATCGGTGGCTCCATCCCATCTAAAAGTAGTTATAGGACCTCCCCAGAGCATAATCTGGTCAGATTTTCCATTACATTCCTTTCCTTGACTACCTAGTCCACCTTTATCTTCATATTCGTCTACTTTCACCCATTGTCCTTTATTGCTTTTATCAACCCAACTTTCCATTTTCACAGATGTTTTTCCATCCTTAACGACATTATACATGATTCCTTTAAATCCTACCCATTTGTCAAAGATAGAACCAACTCCAGTTTTTGTTGGTGTATAGACGTAAGATACATGCCATTGTTCTTTTGCGAATCTGACTTTTCCACTATAAAATAGATCGACTTTATAAGAAGTACCTTCACATCCTTCGGCATAACCATCACCAGTATGGCGTCCTCCGTGTGCATACCATGCAAAATTCTCGTTACTAGTTCCTGCGTTAATCTTTACATATCCTGTAATTTCTAAATTTTTCCAATCATTTGAAGATTGCATGTGTCCTCTTGAGGCTAATTTTTGTTCGTCAATTTCTATTTTGCCGGAATCATAACCAGTGGATGTAAATACATTGTATCTTACTTTGTTGCTGGTTATCTTCCAGCTACCATCTGAATTCTTCTTTAAAGTAGTTTTGGGATCATTTTGTGGATCAGATGAGGGATTATTCATATTCATGTACCATTCTTCTCCACCAATTTTAGTAGAATAAATTTTCTTTATCCCAAATTTGTCAAAACCAGCATCAGGTATTTGATTTTCGGTTTTAAAAGTATTGGTTATCGTGCAGGTCTTTGTTTGTCCAGAAGTAATAGTGCCGGAACAGTCCGATGAATAACTTGAAGAATATTCACTGACAGAATCCTCTGTCACGGAATATGTACCAGGTGCTAAATTAACAACTGTTCCATCCGGTCCAGTTTGCCCGTTGAAAATTGATGGTGATGGACTTTCTCCAGTTACATGAATTTTAAAATCAGATTCTTGTTTAGTGCCGCCATCACTGTTGATTACATTTTTGATTACTTTAAGTTGAGTACTAGCGTTACCGGTACCATCCAAATTAATACCGTTTATCTTTACTTCCGCTATACTTGCCCATTCATTCATAGTATTTCCGGTCACCGTAATCTTTAGGTACCTTCCATCAGTGTTTTGGAAATTATAATTTTCAAACGATGTGGTTGATCCGGAACTTTTGTTAGAATATAAATTTGTAAAAGAATCACCATCAGAAGAACTAGATAAAGTAAATGTCATTGTTCTCTCATTTCCTCTATACCAGGCAATGTCAATATTACAGATTTTTTTCGTAGTACCTAAATCATAGACAATATATGAACCCATTCCTAGATTTGACCATCTTGTGTCAAGATTTCCATCGATTGTATTTGATGGGGGAGTTGGTGCATCATAACCGTTTGCCTTTGTACTGGCAACATCTAATTTTGTACACTGTGAATCTCCTTCTGATGAAGGTGGTTGGGGTATTGGAGTTGTTGAAGATGAAAATGACAAGTACACTATTTGTCTGTTGGTGTCAAAAATTCCCTGTTCAAATGCATCTTTAACCTCTTGTGATGACAGTGCTCTATCCCAAATTCGGACCTCATCCAAACTTCCTTTAAAGAAGTTAGAAACTGTAAGAGAATTTGCACCTATCCTGATAGGTTGAAGGCCAGATGTATCAGGGATATTTGTAGTTGTTTTTTGTGATACAAGATTACCATCTACATACAATTTCAATGAGTCTAATTCGTCATCAAATACGCCAACAAGATAGTGCCATTTATTATCGTTATATTTATTTGTAGAAGTTACCATATCGTCAACGCCTGTAGAAGTTTCAAATCCAAACCTTAGTGTTTCATCCGTTCTAATCCAGACACCAAAGTTTAGATTTTTTCCTTGAAGTTCAGAACCTATTCCTCCTTTGTCGATTATGTGACCGGCGGTGGTAAAATCGGTATCTGTTTTGAACCAAGCAGCCAGTGTAAACGTTTTAGGATGAAGGTTATTGCTATCTTTAACATCTTTGTAGGTAACACCATCAAGAGTAAGAAATTCACCTACCTGGGCAAAGATATGAGATATTGAAAGTAGACCAGTAAATGAGATAGATAGTAAACTGAAAAATATTATGTTTCTAATATTGGAAAAAAAGGTATTAGAAAAATAAGTCATTATTAACCAACGCGCAATTTTCTAAGACTGAATATACAATGACATACCAAAAATAGTCCTTTTATAGATGAAGATATCATGTAAGACATTCCACGATTTAATTTTCTCGAAACATCGTATTCAAAGGTCATTAACCAGAGATAGAAATTTTAATATTTATACTCAACCTAATATTCTTAAATAAATATAGTTGTATTTATGAAATATATGAATATTTAGTTATATTTTTTAGTTAGAATTTTAAATTTATTTATGTCCAAATGTATTATATAAAATGAAAGTCAAGGTAAAAAATTAACAAGAAAACAATATGAATTCAAGGTCTGGATATAAGCATTAAACCGTATTTTAAAATAAAAAAATAAAAAAATACAGCGGATTAATCCATATCCATTCCGGGCATACCGCCCATACCGCCCATACCGCCCATACCGCCCATACCGCCCATACCACCTGGTGGACCGGCAGGCATTCTTGATTTGGTGGCGGCTATTACATCATCGATTCTTAATATCATGCAAGCTGCTTCGGTGGCAGATTTGATTATCTGTTCTTTAATTGCAACTGGTTCAAGGATATTTTGTTTATACATATCTGCAATATTTGTTGATCTTACATTGATGCCTATCCATTTTGTTCCCTTGGTTTGTTTTGCCCTTAATTCAGCCATTGTATCTATTGGATCCATACCTGCGTTCTCTGCTAATGTAATAGGAACCGTGTCTAAAGCATCTGCATACTTTAATACAGCAAGTTGTGACCTACCTTCCAAATTATTGGACCATTGCCTTAATTCATTTGCAAGATATGATTCTGTGGAACCACCCCCTGCAACTATTGCTGGTTTTTCAAGGACATCTTTCATTACCATTAATGAATCATGGATGGAACGATCAGCTTCATCCACTACCCTCTGAGAACCGCCTCTAATTAATATAGTGACAGCCTTTGGATTTTTGCATCCTTCGATAAATACCCACTTGTCGGTTTCAACCTTCCTTTCTTCAACAAGGTCTGCTGTGCCCAAGTCTGCTGCATCAAGGTCGTCCAAGTTATTTATCAATCTTGCACCTGTTGCCTTGGAGAGTTTGAACATATCACTTTCTTTTACTCGTCTGACAGCAATCAAACCTTCTTTAGATAAATAATGCTGTGCAATATCATCAATGCCCTTTTGACATAGTATTACGTTTGCACCCGAAGATTTTATTTTTTCAACCATAGATTTTAACATCTTGTTTTCTTCTTCTAGAAACATCTGCATCTGTTGTGGATCACTAATTCTAATCTCAGCGCTTATCTCTGTTTTTTCGATTTCTAATGCGGAATTAATTAAGGCTATCTTTGCCTTTTCTATTCTTCTTGGCATTCCAGAATGAACTACTTCTTTGTCTAAAACAATGCCTTTGATTAATGTTGTATCTCCTATTGAACCTCCAGCTTTCTTCTCTACTTTAATATTATCCAAGTCTACTCTCAAAGTGTGAGTTTTTTCATTTTCCTCAGCTATTTGCTTTGTAGCATTAACCACTATATCACTTAACACAGGGCTGTCGTCTGATACTAATTTTGAATACATACTTGTTTTAACTATTTTTGATAAGAGTTCCTTATCATTTGTATCGACTTTAACAGCTATTTTTTGTAGAATCTTTAATGCCTGTTCGGATGCAGCATTATATCCATCGACTATTACTGATGGATGTACGTTTTTATTAATTAAATCCTCGGCCTTTTCTAGTAACGCTCCTGCAAATACTACCGAAGACGTTGTACCATCTCCTACTTCATTATCGACCGATTTTGCAACTTCTACCATCATCTTTGCAGCAGGATGTTGAACGTCAATTTCCTTTAGAATAGTTGCGCCATCATTAGTTATTGTAACATCTCCCAAGGTATCAACAAGCATTTTGTCCATGCCTCTTGGACCCAAACTCGATTTTACAATTTCAGAAATTAATTTTGCCGCGGTAATATTGTTTTTCTGTGCCTCTTTTCCTTTATTTTCCTTCGTCCCTTCTTTTAAAATTATAACTGGCATTCCACCAGCAGTTGTTTGAACAGATGCCATTTTTTATACACCTAATAGAATAATAATTTCTATAAAACGCTGTTTTATATATTTTTGTACATAACATAACTTTTGTGATGATTTTAATCATCTATGGAATAAAATTGAAAATATTAGTATATATAGATCTAGGTTTAGGCGATGTCAGATTTAGAAAACATTTAAAACAATTATCAACTATCTAATTTTCTTTTTTTATCTTCGAATTTTGACCTAAATCGAGGAATATTAATTATAAATCGTTCATGCGTTCCTTCCCCTATCTTTTCGATCTCGTCAAATGCAATAACGTCAAACATTACCCTTAATCCATCAATTGTTTTGACTTTGGCCTTGAAATGAACGTTTGAACCCACAGGAGTAGCTGCTATATGCCTTATGTTAACCAATGTTCCAACAGAATCCCAAGTATCAGAATCAGAAGTAAAGGATTCTTTTATTAAGAGTCGACATGTTTCTTCCATTTCAGAAATCATAGATGGAGTGGACAAAACATTTTCGCCTTCCCATAAAAAACTGGTAGTTTGATTAGAATTAGTTTTAATTATTCGTTCTTTTTCCATTCCAATTTCAATATTATGATTCAATGTGATATTAGAAGAGTAGTTGATTAAAAGGTTTTAAGCAAATTTTTTATTTTTTTATTTATCTTTTAGGACTTTACGTATCACGTCCATTGAGGGAGGGTCTAAAGATGCATCACGGATGTAAAGCGATGCACAGAGATTTGCAAATAATAGTCGTTCATGATTTGTTAGACCGGCAAGGTATCCAAGAATATTAGAAGCATCCCAACAGTCTCCAGCCCCAGTTGTTGATATTATTTTACGGGGATCACTCATAGAATCAACAAATTCTACAGTTTGACCATCAGACCAGGCTGACCCTATTCTAGTATGAAGATCAATTTTTATTTTGATCCGTTTTGATAATATTTTTACTGCAGTCTTAACATCATCGCTTGTGTATCCAGAATATAAAACAAATCTTTTATTTATTATACTCATAATACTGTTAAATTCATTTTCATTTATGCTTAAAACATCAAGATTTTTGTGAATTTTTTCTAATAGTTTTATAAATTCTTCTTTCCGTGTTTCTATGTCTGCTGGGTCCAAATAATGAAAAATTTGATTTGATTTTTTGAATATTTCTGTGACTAATTGGGTTCCTTTTAAATTACTTGCCCAATTAACTATCATAATGCAAGAAGAATTTTGAAGGGTTGTGAGATCTTTTCGGGTTTTCATGAACTCTGGTCCAAAATTTGCTATATCTCCAATATCACTGAACATGATGTTAACAAATGAATTTGTAGAGGTTTTGTTTTTTTTGTTATAAAATTCAAATGAAGTGGTACATCCATGATTACCTTTCTTAAGAAACAAATTTACCGTTTTTCGATATGGAGAAAAAGTAGATTTAAGAACAGACGAACCAATACTATTTGTGATTGTAAAAAGATTGACTTTAGCACCAAGTTTGGCTAAACAATAGGCAACATTTACTGCATTTCCTCCTTTGACATCAACGGTAGGTATATTTCTTATACTTCCGCCGCCTATAACAGATTTTTCCTTTAATATATCAATCAAGGAATCTTGGGAAGGTAATCTAATAATTCTATCAATAAAAAAATCGTGCATTACAACTATTGGTTTCATTGCAAGGCAATAATCTTGAATTTTGTCCAAAAGATTACTTGAAAATGACATACACTTATGAAAAAAGGTGATTTAATAAGTTATTCTAAAATCCGATCAAATGACCGTATTGTAAAAAATGTAAAACCAGCTATTGGAAAAGTTTTCAATTCCAGAACATTGAAACCACACCTAGTCCAGCTATACATAATCCACCGTATGCCAGAAAGGATAATCCAGCAGCTCCACTTCCTATAGCAAGTCCAACACCGCCAATCACCATCATAAACTCACCTAAACGCCGTCCAAATTTCATATTTGATAATTCAAAATTTTTGTGATGGATAATAAAAGTATTGTTTTAATGGATCATGAAAAATAACAGAAAACTATTTTTTTAAAAAAATTAAAGATGGATAAGTCCACCTTGCGAGCCAGTATGTGGAGATTGTCCTGCAAATTTTCTCCTGAAATGACCTGATGGTCTCTTTGATAGTAATTCTATAAACCATGCCTCATGTTCTACTTCTTCTTGCATGATTCTTTGTGCAATGTCATATGTCCTTGGGTCCTTTCCTGCAGTCATGTCGCAAACTTCTCCCCATGAACGGATGGCACATTGCTCTGCGGCTAATAATACTTTGATTATAGAGGTTAGGTCTTGCCAATTTTCAGGTAAGAAGGCATCAGGACATCCAGCTTGATTTGCAAAATCGCGTATATCACGCGGTAACCTTCCACCTAGCTCATATAATCTTGGAGTCATGGCTTCAAAATGATTTCTATCCTCAATTCTAGCATCTTCGACTATTTCTTTGATTCCTTCTCCATCAAGGCCGGTACAGTGCATTCTAAGGATAGTATAGTAATAATATGTGGTGAATTCTGCTCCAACACCCTTCAAAATTAATTCTTTTAATCTTTCAACGTTAATGCCGTTTTTTTCAAGTACTTCGATTGCAACAATATTTGGTACGTTTTCATTTGTCATGGTAATAGTTCTTCATAATACGATATAAAAGTCTTTTAAATAAAAAATCATTCAAAATCCAATTTTTAAAATCCATAGTCCTTCCATCTTTTATCAACTAAATCTTTAGTTACAGCATCAACTGTTGCCAATTTCTGAATCTCTCTATTAAATCCCTCTTCTTTGGTTTTAGTTGTAGCGTCGATTCCCATCTTGGACCCGAGATTAACAAGAGGTGATGCCGGGTCCAGAGTATCAGTTGGTACGTTATCTATTATCAAAATATCGCGTTTTGGGTCGGCTCTAGTAGTAACAGCCCACAATACATCTTCGATATTATGGACATCAATATCTTCATCTACAACTATGAAAATTTTTGTAAGAGATAATTGTCCCATCCCCCATAGTCCCATCATTACCTTCTTGGCCTGTCCTGGATATCTCTTTTTGATAGACATGATTGCCAATCCCTGAAACCATCCTGAAGGAGGCATGGAAAAATCTACTACTTCAGGATGAAACATCTGGACTAGAGGTAGAAATGAAACTTCGATTACTTTTCCTATAAATGCGTCCTCTAGAACTGGTTTGCCAACAACTGTGGTGAGATACACAGGATTGTTTCTATGCATTATGCACTTGAGATGGAAAGTAGGATATGGTTCTGGAGGAGTATAATATCCCGTATGGTCACCAAATGGCCCTTCTATCATAATATCTGCCGGATCAACATATCCTTCTAGTACAAATTCAGCGTTAGCGGGAACTTCTAAATCAATAGTTTTACATTTTATTAACTTGATGCCTTTTTTCCTAACAATTCCAGAAAAAAGAAACTTGTCCATCCCCTCAGGGACCGGTGCGACACCACTAAATATAGTAGCCGGGTCAGAACCTATTACTATGGCAGTTTCAATGGGTTTGTTTTGGTCTTTTAAAATTTCATAATGCTGGGCACCTCTTTTATGAATTTGCCAATGCATTATAGCTTTCTTATCATCAACTATCTGGATCCTGTAAACACCTATATTTCTAATTCCTGTTTCAGGGTGTTTGGTAATTGTCAAACCAAAGGTTATAAATTTACCAGCATCCCCGGCAAATGATTTCAATATTGGAAGCATATTAAAACTTGCGTTATCGATAAGTATATTTTCAGATACCGGACCAGAATCAACGATTTTTGGACCATATTCTGCAATCTCAGATATTTTTGGTAACATTTTCAATTTGTCTAACATCCCTGATGGTATTTTCATTTTTGTTAAATCTGTTATTCTCTTGCCAATTTCGGCAAAGTTATTAGAATTTAGTGCAAATTGTAGAAGATCAATTGAACCAAATGCATTAGCCAATATGGGAATTGTATGGCCAGCGACATTTTCAAACAATAATGCTTTGCCATCCTTAGAATACATCATTCTACGCATTATCTCAGCTACCTCAAGTTCCGGGTTAACTTGTTCTTTTATTCTTCGTAATCTACCAGATTCTTCAAGGGCACTTATGTATTCTTTCAAACTATCAAAAATCATGTATGCCTTCCTAGTTGAGGTTGATTTATCTATCAGATTTTAAGTTAATGTTTTTTTAGCATTCCCCATATGATGACTGCACCAATAAATGCAAAGACACCTAATAGTAACGGTACTTCTGCAATATCAAAAATACGTAAAATATCAGTGGAGTTCAAACTATATAGCAAAAATGAAAATTGTATTTGAGATAAAAATATTTACATTATAGTACAAAATCGTATTTTGATATAATAGTAATCATTATTGTTATTCATACAGTTTTTTAAACTTCTTCATACAGTTTTTTAAACTCTTCAGCAACATTGTAGGCTAAAAGTTGGGTTTTCTGTACTTCATTTAGAGTTTTATTTTTAGACATTATTTGCATTAATGTCATGCATTGATGTACCTCATCATCAATGACTTTTACTTCAGATAGGTCCAAAAAACATTTATCAATATCCAAACAAAACAATAGAATTTTTTCTTCCCAATGGTCTCCTGTTGTAGGATAGCCAATGTCTTGAGCTATTTGTTTTAGCTCGTTATGTCTGTTACGTAAGATAATTTCAAAAGCCTTTTCGGCACGCTCTCTATCATAGGTGATGGGAAAGACTCTTTTCAATATTCTACGAAATGTATTCACATTATAAAAACATATTTTCCGTACAAGTAAAAATCTAGAATGTTACATTGAAACAAGGAAGAGGAAAAAGAAATATTGTATTTGGATGTAATATATGTTAGATAGAAAAATTGATAGGTCAAGAAATAATAAAAATACTAAAGGGAAAAAATTTTGCATCCTTTGCGACATTAATGAATGATGGTTCTCCACAGGTAACTCCGGTCTGGATTGATTATCATGATGGATTTGTGCTTGTAAATACTGCAGTTGGAAGGTTAAAGGATAAAAATACAAATAAAGATAACCGTGTAGCCTTATGTGTTTTTGAAACGGAAAATCCTTACAATATGGTTTCAATAAAGGGCGAAATAATAGATAAGCAAACCGAAGGCGCAGATAAACACATAGATGAATTAGCGAAAAGATATCTGGGTGTAGAAAAATATCCATATCGTAAACCCGATGAAAAGAGATTAATATTGAAGATAAAACCAGAAAAAGTATTTCATCTGAAAATATAGAGTCTATCTATTGATTTTTTTATAAGATACTAATGTAGATTCAAAATTAGATTGTTGATGTGATATGATTGCTGGCTGGTTTTATTTATAATATATAGGAAAATAATATTGATAATGAGAGTGAGATTGAGAGAGATGAAGGGCCAGAAATTGGGATGGATAAAAAACAGTATTTGAAAGTAGAAATAAATTGAAAACGATTTCTTTTACTTTATATTTTCCATAGATAATATTGTGTGTAACTGATTTATTATTCTGGCAGTAGCTCCCCAGACAATATGACCTTCGAAACTAAAGATAAAGGACTGGAATTCCTTAGTATCATGGACCTCGTCTCTTTTCATTGTATCAAACAGATCAAAAAGGGGAGCATCTATTATCCTGGCCACCTCCCCATTAATAAAATTGGTATCAACAACCAATTCATCTTGAACGGTAACATATGGGATTATCAAAAAATTTGAAGTTAGTGTGTACACTGTCGGTAGTCTTCCTATGATATCTTTACTTTTTATTAATAATCCAATTTCTTCATGTGTTTCTCTAATTGCAGTATTTATTAGCAAATTATCAGTTTCTACGAATTTTCCTCCAGGAAATGAGATCTCATTTTGATGGTTTGTAAGGTGAGATGCACGTTTTGTTAACAATATGTTTGGGAATTTGTTACGGTAATGTAAAATAACCAGAACAGACGAAATTATTTTTTTTGATATTAATTGATTTTCTGCCAGATGGTCAAAATCTATAGGTAACAAAGATGAAGATATTTTTTTTACAAGATCTGATTTTCTCATCCCTAAACTGCCAGATGATTGAAAATCACATAATTATGATGGAATCTCAAACTGTGTAATTTTTTCCCAACAGATATGACAGAAATCAGTATCTTTTATCAATTTCTGTTCTGCACTTATAGAACTAGGTAAAAATGATTTGCTGCAAAGTATGCAAATATTTTTCATATTATATTATACGTGTTTCTTTTACTTAATGTTTATGTTTGACTATTCAATAATCCTCTGTAAAATTAATATCTAATTACAATCTAATCTGAAAATGTTAATTAATAAAATGAATATAACCTACGAATTAAATCCACCAAAGTTTTTACAAGATAAATATGATTTTGATTTTGTCAAATTAAATAAAGAAATTGAGGTTTTAGAGAGCCGAGTTTTACTGCTAGACAATATTACAGATAAAATACATCTAACTGATTCAGTATTAGGCATTCCCAGACTTTCCAGTATAAGTATTGCAAAAAAAATTGAAGGAAAGTTGGGTCGAAAAATGGATCTCTCTTGCAGTATCAGGACAAGAGATAGAAATACAATATCATTGTATCAGATAATTGCTGATTCAATAATTGCTAAAATTGAGAGTTTATTGTTAATTTTGGGTGACAGACCAAATATTGGACCCGATATAGGAGGAGTTAAACCTACAGTTTTACTAAATGATCTTAATAAAATGAATTTTAATAGGTACATAAAATTTAATTTGTCCATACCAAGCAAGATTACTGAAATTACTAGTGTTTTAGAAAAAAAAATTGAGGCTAGACCACATGCATTTGTAACCCAATCAATAGAATCAATATCAGACTTTGGAAATATTGTCGATATACTAAAGCCATATAAAATTAAAGTTATTGCCTGTATCATGTTACCTTCAGAAAAAAATAAAAAATCTGCGGATATGATAGGGCTTTCATGGAAAGAATACGAAAAAACGCCCATTGATTTTATTGTCCAGATTGGAAAGATGACAGATGAGATCATTTTATCTTCCCCAAATGATTTTTCCTCTGGAATTGAGGTTTTAAAAGGGCTGAAAAATTATAGATAGGAAATACAATAAGAATAAATGGATAAATAAATTTAATCAGTTGAACCTTCTTTACTTTCCTGTTTTTTTGCCTGTATTATCTCTGATTTTAATTCATACAAGATACTACGTTGGAAATTCTGCAAACCGGGGTCTTCTGTTAACCGGGGTCTTCTGTAATCGATGGATATTTCCTTCTTTATTTTCCCTGGTCTGTGTGTAAAAACGATCACTCGATCACCAAGGCATACTGATTCAGATATGTTATGTGTGACAAAAATAATGGTTTTTTTTGTCCTAGCCCATATCAATTGTAATTCCACTAATAAAAGGTCCCGTGTTTGTGAATCCAATGCTGCGAATGGCTCATCCATTAATAAAACTTCAGGGTCCAGAACCAGTGCCCTAGCAATAGCCACACGTTGTTTCATCCCACCAGAAAGCTGATAGATATATGCATCGGCAAATTTGGTCAACTGCATCATATCTAGATAATGCATAGCAATTTCTCGACGTTTTTCTTTGTTAACCCCCGACATTTTTAGGCCAAATTCTACATTGTCTATAACCTTTAGCCATGGAAATAATGCACTTTCCTGAAATACCATCAACCTGTCAGGGCCAGTTTCATCTATTGGTCTCCCATTTAAAACGACCTCACCCTCATTTGGTTTTTCTAGACCTGCGAGAATATTTAGCAGAGTGGATTTTCCGCACCCAGAAGGTCCGACAAAACAGACAAATTCTCCATCGTCTATTGACAAATTAATATTTTCTATTGCATTTGAGATGGATGTATTCTTTCCATGAGATGTTTGAAATGACTTTGTAACGTTTTTAATTTCTAGTTTTGTCAAATATATTTTCACTTTACTTGCTATAAATAGTAAGAGTACTTGGTGATGTTTGTATATATTATTTTTTTCAGCATCTATCAACTACCAAAATTTTTGACCAAGTCGATTATTTCAAGTAGACTGGCGTTTGTCTTAAACCCAGAAGGACTAAAAATAGTTTTTGATGACAGATAGCCATTGGAAGTTAAAAGACCAAGTATGGAATCTAGAGATTTGGGATTTGTTTTTAGATTGGAAAATACTTTGTCCAGTGTATAATAATAACAGATATCATCAAGTTCTATTGATGCTGTTTCAAATATTTTCTTTAGCTTTGCATTATCCTTGTTATTTTTTGAATTTTGGTTTTCAATATCGGATTCATAATGATGTATCAAATTTTTTAATAAATTTTTATCAAACAAATTTTTTATCCATAATGGGCCAGCAAATAAACAAGTATTCTCACATGAAAAGCATTTTTCAGAATTGTTATTTTTAATTTTTAATGTTTCTCTGAATCCACATTTTGGACAGTGTTTAACATAACCTATATTTTCGTACACATTATTTGCCAAGTCATTGCTTAATTTAACGATGCAATATACACGTAAATAATGTCTATTCGCATGGACAAATACTGGAGAAATAATCATGTCCAATCTAGAAGCAACAAGAGATAACATTGACAACAAGATTCGAATTCCGATCTCATTTGAATAGTCGCATTTGATTGATTTTCCGTAGTATTTTCTATAACAGACCTTTGGATATACACCACACAACACTGCAGTATCTGTAGCTGTAACGGATATCAATCCGTTATTTTGTACTGCTCTTAGGATACAATCTATGTACTGTGATGGACTTCCAAATGGATCAAGGTCTATTATATCAAATCTTTTTTTACATAATTCAAAAACAGATGATGAAAGAAAATTGCATATCTCTTTGGAAACAAAACTGCATTTTTCGATATCTATGGAATTAAGTTTTGCAGAATTTTTTGCGGCCAAAATTGCTATGGGATTAACATCGTTTAGGAAGACTTTATCTATTTTTGGAACTTCCAATGCAACTCTAAGTCCTCTTGCTCCAACACCAGATAACGAGTCTGCAAAAATTATTTCCTGGTCATTATTACTATTATCATCATGGTTATGATGATGAGGAGTATAATTTGATAAAAACGAATTATAAATCCATATGGATATGTCCCTGTTTAATTTTGCAAGAGGATTGAAAAAAGCCGGTGTTTTTGGTGGTATTGTTTCTGTAAGAGATTTTTTAGGGACAAGAAGTTTCGTTTTTCCCTCAGATGTTTCTACAAAATCGTCAAGTGTGATGGTAGACATTGCCAGATAAAATAGAAAACGATTGATAATTACTAATATACATAATGTAATTTCAGATTATATTGATTGTCTATTCGTCTATTCGTCTGTCTGTCTGCCCGGTTCAATAAAAAAAGGTATTTTAAAGTATAATAATTTAGAAATTAAACTAAATGAAGAGGTATCTATTTGTATAATGAGGTTTGTTGGTGGGATAGATGAAGCTGGCAGAGGTTCAATGATAGGTCCGCTAGTTGTTGTTGGAGTTAGTGTAGAAGAATCAAAATTGGATATGTTAAAGGAAATTGGCGTAAAGGATTCAAAAAAATTGGGTCCTGAAAGAAGGGCAAATTTGTTTCCAAGAATACTGGAAATTTCGGATTTTATTTTTGTTATTAAAGTTGATTGTAAAACAATTGACGAGAATGTGATGCAAAAGAGACTTAATGTTTTAGAAGCTAAAACAATGGCGTCGATAATAAAAAACATGGACGTAGATGCAGTATATGTTGATTCCTGTGATGTAAATCCCTCACGATTTCATGATAGTATTGTTTCGAACATACCTGGGAAAAAACCTACCGTCTATTCTTTGCATAAGGCTGAAAGTATAAGTATAGTTGTTGCAGCAGCATCGATAATAGCCAAAGTACTAAGAGATGATGAAATAAGAAAAATAAATGAAAAATACAACAATGCTGTAGGCAGTGGATATCCATCGGATAAAAAAAGTGTTGATTTTGTAAAGGATCTGATTGGTGATTCAAAACATATCCCAAATTTTATCAGAAAATCATGGAAACCAGTTAGAATGATAACAGAAAAAGAAAATAATTCGACCCGTTATACTGCTATTACCGATTATCTAACTTCAAATGTGCAATAAATAAGACCATGGTCCTTATCGAACGGGTCTAATGTCAGTATCTGGTCGATTCTAAAACCATTATCTTTGAGCCGTTGTGCTTCTTCTTCAATAACTTTTTTTGGGTCCTTGGTAACATCAATACTTCGTGTTTTTATCACCAAAAGCATTACACCACCATCTTCTAGAAACATTCGACAATTTTCAATTGCAATATCTGTCTGGTCCTGCTGTGCAATGTCGCAGTAAACTAGATTGGCCTTTCCGAAAATAGAAAAGTAAGAATTTGGTTTTCTCGCATCTTCAATTATTGGGATAACGTTATCTCTTTTAGATGCTACATTTTCTATCAGCTCACGTCCGACACGAACCGATGATTCTACTGCAAAGACAATTCCGTTATTTCCAACAATATCAGAGATATGGCTGACAGTTGTTCCGGTGGATGCACCCAGATAGAGAACTTTAAACCCATTTTTGAGGGGCAATGTTTTTAGACCCTTTTTGATTGAACCTGCCAATTTGCTTCTATATGGGTCCCAAAGACGGTACTCCTCCTTATCGATACGTACCAATTTTTCACCATAAACAGAATCTCCAGGAATGAGGTTGAGAGTGGCAAGATTTCGTTCACCATCCACAGTAACCCATTTTATAAACAAGTCGGAAGAAAAGTCGGTGTGATTAGAATGAGAAAAATTTTTTTCAGACATAAATACATATACAATAAAAATTCGCCTCCATATTATTCGTTATCAAGAAATGGTTAGAGTATTAAACAAATTGTGTAATTGTTGACCTTTTTTATCAGTGGTAGATAATCTATAAAACAGGTAATGACTCGTAAATATGATATGGACAAACAATTGAAAGAAGGAAATTGAAAGAAGATTTTATTGATTGGTTTGCCTTTTTACTTGTACTTTTCTTCCATCTCGTTTCATTTCGTTTTGTCAAGTCCGATATTACGGACAGATAAAGTAGATTATATGAAATTTTTTATTATTAACCATTTTATGCTTTAATTTCTTGAAGTATGGTTAGTTGGGTGGGTAGCTGGTTAGTTGGTTAGTTAGTTATTATAATGAAATTTTAGTTGAGGTATCGCATAATATGTTTTAGTTTTTTTAAAAAAAATAAAGTCTAAAAAAATGGTTAGTCTAGCTTGGCTACCTGCTTTTCGACGTTGTGTAATTTGACACCTACTCTGTCTACTATTGACGAATATTTGCTCAATTTCTGAGTGTATAGATACAAAGTAGCATTCTGGTCCTCATCAGATTCTCCATCTTTACTGCTAATTACATTTGGAATTGGGTAATCATAGATTGATTTAACGTTAAATCCGAGTTTGTTAAGATGGAAATTCCAGAATTCTTTTTCTGCTGCCGGTGCAGCCAATAATCCTATTGTATATGTAGTTGCATTAGTCTGACTGATATCGGCTAGTTTTTTTGCACTTACAACTTGGATAGTTCCATTTACTGATGGGTCGGCTGTACTTGTAAATCTGTAAACTCCCTTGTGGGTAAAGTCGTAACTTGTTGCATTTGCAAAGGGAATAGTCGAATTTGAGAAGATCTGTGTTCCTTTACCATCGTACAATGTTATTCCGTTAACTGCATTCTGTCCATTAATCCACAGTACTGTGGTTTGAGGAGCTATGGTTATGTTACTTGGGATGAATTTTTTTCCAATTATTTTATTGTCAGGCATCAAAATTACCACTTCAGTTACATCCTTGTCGGCAACAAGACTGTTTGTGTTAAACACAGATTCTGCAGTAAATTGACTGTCACTTGCCGATATAAACGATGTAGCATTTATTCCTGAAGTCTGGTTACTGGTAGTTTCAGTAGTATTTGTGTTAAATTCTTTATCCAATTCTTGCATTGCTGGGTTTGGAACGACTGTGCCTATATCTTCTTCAGCATATGTAGCGAAAAGATGGTTTCCAATTGAAATTCCTGCCAACGCGAATGATACTATCACTAAGCTAATAGTTAGTAGTGGTATTGACATTTTATATGATATTTTGTTTTGGATTATTTATATTTAGAAATGTATAATATCATTAACTTGTTGTACATTAAAGATTGATAATATCTAACAAAAAGATTCTTGGAAGATTTTAGTACTGATATCTTTATGTTAGTATAAATACAGTTGACTTTTTGAAATTCAAAATGGTAAAAGCACAAAAAGTAGCGTTGGTAACTGGAGGTTCCAGTGGTATTGGTTTTGATACATCACTTATTTTTGCTCAAAGAGATTATCATGTAATATCTATTGGTAGAGATAAAGCAAAACTTGAAAATCTTAAGAGCAAAGCATCAGAAAAAAATCTGCCAATTGAAACGATCAAACTTGATGTTAATGATGAAAAATCCGTTGGTCTTCTTTTCAAAGATATCAGTGATATGTTTGGGTCTTTAGATATTCTGGTTAACAATGCAGCATTTGGGCTTGTTGGGCCTTTAGAGAATCTTTCAATAGAGGAATTAAAAAACCAATTTGAAACAAATTTTTTTAGTGCCGTTAGACTCATTCAATTATCAATCCCTTTGATGAGACAGCAAGGAAGGGGGAAAATTATTAACATAAGTTCGATTGCTGGAAGAATTGGTTTTCCACTTACGTCGGCTTATGTATCCTCAAAATTTGCACTAGAAGGATTATCAGAATCCATCAGATATGAATTAAAATCATTTGGAATAGATGTCGTCTTGATAGAACCGGGAGTTGTAAAAACAGACTTTGGTAATAATTTGATATTGGGAAAGAATATCTCTGTGGAAAACCCCCATTACCGGAAAATTTTAGATAAACGAATGTCGGGATTTAAAACAAGATTTCTAGATGGTATAGAGCCTCTAGATGTTGCAAGACTAATTTTTGATGTATCGCAAATGGAAAATCCCAGTAGAAGATATGTAATTGGAAGTGATGCATGTGAAATATTGGAAAAATATCAAAAAAACAATGAAAAAGATTTTGAAAATTTTATGACAGACCAATTGATAAAATAACAATAAAGGACGGATTGTTTAATAAAAGAATTTTTATTTGATAATGATTGTGGTTATGTGATGGCCTCTGTTTTTGCTTTTCTGGCAAAGCGGATTATTACCATGATTCTTGTGTTATTTGCCATTCTTGTTTTAACATTAGCATTACTTGGTCCTACAATAGATAATGTTTTGCTGGATTCTATCAAAAATGGGGTAGTTGAACAGATAAATAATAATCCCAATCTGAAATTCAATTCATTGAAAGAAAGACAGACATATATTGATAAACAGATCTCGCTACAAATATCGAATCTAGGATTAAATGAACCTTGGTATTCTCCAAATCGATTTATCAATACCGTTTTTAAGGTGATGTTTCTTGATTTGGGAAATTCTAATTTTTTTATGAGTGATAATGGTTCCTCTTCTGTTAGGGACATTATTTTTGAGAAGATTCCAAAAACACTGTTACTTTTCATGACGTCAACCATAATAACTACAATTATTGGGATCTATCTGGGTGCATTTTTAGCAAGCAGAAAGGATTCCAAATGGGATAAGGTAAACTCTGTTTTTACAGTGTTTAGTAACAGTATACCGGTTTGGTGGTTTGGTATGTTGATGATCTTTATTTTTGCTTTTGTTTATCCTATTTTTCCGGCACGGTCTACCCCACTGACTTCTCCATCAGATAGTTTCTACGTTGTAGATTTGTTGTATCATATGATTTTACCACTTTTAACGATTATTTTGATGGGATTTGGTTCATTTGCCTATATAGTAAGGAATCTAGTTTTAAGAATTTTAGACGAAGATTATATCAAAGCAAAATACACCATGGGCATATCAAGAAAAAAAATAATATATTCACATGCTCTGAAAAATGCAGCCCCTCCAATTATAACAATAGTTGGCCTCAGCCTTGCAGGTTCGTTTGGTGGTGCTTTTACCATAGAGGCGGTCTTTGACTGGCCAGGTATGGGAAAATTATACTTTGATGCTATTGGCCTTATGGATATTCCAATTATTATTGGGTTGACCTATATCTCTTCGTTAATTTTTCTTGTCACTGTTTTTTTAATTGATATTATCTACATGTATGTTGACCCTAGGGTGAAAATTTCTGGATAAGTCTACCATAAATAAGAAAAAAGGGCAATCCCAAAATGATGGATACAAGCAGAGACTAAAGATTTTACGGGAATTTTTTAAATATAAAAGTGGCATAGCAGGCATATCAATCCTTTTATTTCTGATAGCACTTTCAATATACGCATTTCTGAACGTTCCTTTTTCTTCCTTTACTCAATGGAATAATCCCACATACTGGATAAATTATCCAAAAGCAGCTTCTCCTGTGTGGGCGGATTTTGGTTTGCTAAGTACAAATAAACTAGAACATAAAATTATGCATTCCCCAGATTATGCATTGACAAGCAATGCCATAGAAAATGACACATTTGTTACCACGCATACGTATCCAATAAATTTTACATATTCTACTTATCCGAAGGATTTTATGGTTGTATATAAATTAAAGACATCCGGCATTTTGCCTGTAATAGGAATTTCTGTTACACGTCCGGATGGAAAAATTATGGACATATATTTTCAAACCATAAGGGATTCTGTGACTGATTTTACAGACAACGTCTTTTCTGGAAGGATTTTTTCTACAGACCGTGAGATAGGAAAGAAGTTGGATTATTATTTAAAAGATTTCACATATGCCCAGGATTCATCAACACCACAGATTATGATATTTTCAGATAGTAAAAATAACCGGGTTTTAAATGGTCAGTATAAATTTTCAATAAAGTTTTATCTATTTAATGAAAAAGACGCGGTAGTTGAATCAAACCTTATTTTGGGTGGAAAAAAATTTGGATTTTTAGGTACTGACGAGATGAGACGAGACCTTTCAATTGGTCTGTTATGGGGAACTCCGATTGCATTATTTATTGGAATTACTGTGTCTATATTTTCTATTTTTATTGGACTATTTTATGGAGTTTTTGCAGGATATAAAGGAAGAAGAACAGATGAAGGCATGATGAGGATTAACGATATCTTTTATTCGTTACCAACGTTACCGTTATTGATAATATTGTCCATCTTTGTTGGAAGAAGCATATTTCTTCTTGTAATCTTTATAGTTTTTTTCAGCTGGATGGGAACTGCAAAAATATCAAGAAGTCTTGCATTACAGATAAAAAATCTCCAGTACGTTGAAGCATCTAAATTGATGGGACAGTCAGAAATAAAGATTATTTTCAAACACATCATTCCACAGTTGTTACCTTTTACATTTGCAAGCATAGCAATTTCTGTTCCGGGGGCGATTTTGGCCGAAGCAGCTCTAAGTTTTATAGGACTGGGAGACCCGTCCTTGCCAACTTGGGGACAGATCTTGCATGAAGCAAATGCATCTGCAGCATCTTCCAGAGGGTTGTGGTGGTGGATTCTACCCCCTGGTGTAATGATAGCGCTAACTGGTCTTGCGTTTGTTATGATAGGAAATACATTAGAATCGATTGTAAATCCTAAAAAGAGGATAATAAAGTAATACCTGTCTTTCTTTTTATTTTCTGAAATTGATACGATTATTAAACAACTATGAAAAGTGATAAAAATGAAATGAAATGAAATAATAATCAGTTATGATGTCGGCGTTGTGTTAAAATTTCTAATGTGTTTGATAGTTTCGTTACTTAATTTGATCGTATATGCTGCTGCATCTTCATTTGATAATGTTGATAACTGATCAAGAAATTTTGCTTTATCTTTGCCTCTTTCCAGCATTCCTCCAGATTCTTTGATGCATAAAGGAAATTTTTGCATTTTAACATTTTTGGTGTTTAGATATTGAATAAACTTTTGATATGATTCCGTATCGTAGGTGGGCCAATTTTTTTCATTGCATAATGTTATCCATACATCTATAGTATTTTGGAAGAAGGCTTTATCACGTAATATTTCTAATGTCAATTATATCTATCTAGGTCTTGAGAGATTATTGAATATATTGATTTATTAATTATTTGATGTTTGTATCCTGTTTTGTTGGTATGATATCGGCCATTAAGTATGTATTTATTTTCAGACCATGAAGACTCTTGTTTTTGTTTTAATTTATATTCAGGAGGATATCTTTTACATTATTGCTATCTCTATACTGTTTCCATCCCTGTCATATGCGGCTATATTTTCATATTGATAAGGATGGCATATTATTATTGATATCATTCCGTAAAAGTGGTTCAGGTCCTCAAGGGATGGTTTATTTGAACCGCTTGGATGTGAATGTGCAGTTCCTATGTATGAAAGGTCCATTGGCAATTCGTTCATGGGAAATCCTGAATAATATGGACCATGGGATGAAAACGGTGGAATTACCAGGCCGTTAATTAAAATTCTATCTTTCTTGTTTTCACCCTGCAGTATCAGTATTCCTTCATTAGGATGCCAAGTTTTTGAATATGTAATCAAGCCGTCTGCTACCTGTCTGCTTAATTGAAGAAACTTTCTGATTTTATATTGACTGTCATTTTTTTTGTTTGGCTTTTTGAAGAAATTTTTAAACAATTTATTTCCCGTCTACATTGATATTATCTTCTGATCGGACTTAAAGTTTATTATAATTTCCTCGTTTGATTGAAACATTGATTGATGATGTAGTATGCTTATAATAAAATAAGGGTTGTATAGACTCTACATCTAGATATTTCCATATGACACAAAATTGTTCCATTTTGATTTTGGAATTGGGTATAGGGATTTTAAATGATAATAAGGAATTGATACTATCAAAAAAATTTGATGTTCCTGTATCTTCATATCGTGCTATAAAAAATGGAGATTATTCTGAAATTCTTGAATTTATTGACAGTTTGAGATCTTTTAAGAATATATTTTCAAATGTTGAGGGATTGGTATTTCAGCTTCGCAATCTGGGTCTTGATATTTACTTTATGAAGGAAGAATATCTAAAGGACATTATTGAAAACAAGTTGCATTATCTGGTGCGCTGTAAATTTGCAGAAAATGAATCAGAAGCCATAAAATTACTTCGAAAGTTTGCAATTGATTTTTCATCAATAAATGTTAAAGATGTATCACAAAAATTAGACCTTCATGTTATTCAATCAATTAATGCTCTTGATGAGCTTGATAAGATAATAAATGTTATAGGTGCCCGAATGAGAGAATGGTATGGATTACATTTCCCCGAACTGGACCATCTTATTCAGAATATTTCCACCTATGCACATATAGTCAGGATAGCGGGACAGCGTGAAAATATAGGTCTTGATCTGCTAACAAATCTGGGAATTGAAGAAAGGCGTTCTGAATTTATTGTTGATGCAGCCAGACGAAGTAAGGGTGGAGATATAACCGATGAAAATTTACTGATTATTAAAAAATTAGCTGACGAGGTAATCAACCAGACAGAATTGAGAAAAATATTGACCATTCATGTAGATTCTACAATGGAGGCCATTGCTCCAAATGTTAAAGATTTACTTACTGCATCTGTTGGTGCAAGAATAATTTCCAAGGCAGGAAGCATCAATAAGCTTGCAATTATGCCTGCCAGTACTATACAGATCCTCGGCGCAGAAAAAGCATTGTTTAGGTCACTAAAAACAGGGGCCAGGCCGCCCAAGCATGGAATTTTATTTCAACATCCAATAATACATTCAGCACCAAAATGGCAGCGAGGGAAAATTGCTCGTGCTGTTGCTGCAAAGGTAGCCATAGCTGCCCGCGTTGATGTATACAGGAGTGCAGAAAAAGTTCCAGTTCTGCTTGAAACATTAAACAATAGGATAATTGAGATTCAACAGAAATACAAAGAGCCAACTACAAGATATTTACAAAGCGAAAGGCAATCAATGGACAGAAGACCAATGTCACGAGACAGAGGAGGAAGAGGTGGTGGAGGGGATGATAGATTTGACCATAGACATTCAAGAAGGGGTGGTTTTGGCTCACAATCAAGGTCAAGAAAAGGCGGGAAAAAGAAAAGTAAACGAAGGTTCAGAGATTAGCCAAATCTTCGTACTTTAGGTCTGCCAATATATTTTTTAAAATTTTCATGTCTTACTTTTTGTTTAAAGAAAGATGTAAATTTTAACTCTTAAATATTGCTATAATGTAGTTTTTTTTGATTTGTTTTTCAACCCATACTTCCTGAATGGTTTAATCCATTCATGTAAACATTCTGGACCCTACGATACGAAGCACTGGGATTTGTTGATTTGGATGGCGAAGTTACTGTGAATAGGATGCAATAGCAGGAACACAAACAAAAGAAAAATCGAAGATAAGTATTGTGTCAAAACCTATATAGCAAACAAATATTGTAATATGATGTTTGCTGGGCTCGTAGCGTAGTCAGGATATCGCGGCGGTCTTCGGAACCGCAGATCGTGGGATCGAAGCCCTCCGAGCCCGTGTTGATAACGATGCTTAAATGCAGCCCATGTCTATATTTTTATGAAGAGAATTTATTTGTCTGACCAGCAACTATACGATATTTCTGAAAAATTTACTCATGATGATCCCTATGAATCATTTTTGTATGCCCTCAAAGCCCCAGAAACCAAAAGACAATATCCCAAAAGATTGAAGGTAGTTTTTGACTACTTTGTATCTATAAATGAATTAAAAGAGATTCAATTAAAGAACCAATGTAAAGAAGTTTTCTCAAAGACATTACAAAATCCTAAATGGTTAACTTCCTGTTTAATGAAATTCATAACCTTTCAAAAAGAAAGAATCACTAGAAAAGAAATAGTTGCTATCACTGCCTATAATTACATTCGATCTTTGAAATTATTTATTGATATGAACTTTGATATGCCACCAGTAAACTGGAAAAAGATTACTCGAGGTTTACCCGCTAGAAGAGAAATTGGTAATGACAGAGCACCAAATAAAGAGGAAATAGAAAAAATTATAGAATATCCAGACAGAAGAATTAAGCCGCTTATTTTATGTATGGTTTCGGGAGGATTTAGACTTGGGGCATGGGATTATTTAAAGTGGAAAAATGTTAGCCCTATTAAAAATAGTGAAGGTGAAATTAGTGCTGCAAAAATGATTATTTATGCCGGAGAATCTGATGAATATTTTTGCTTCATCACTCCTGAGGCATTTAACTCGTTAAAAAACTGGATGGATTATAGATCTGAAGCAGGAGAAGAAATTACGGAGGAATCATGGTTAATGCGAAATATGTGGCAAACCACTGAATTCATCTATGGTGCGAAATGGGGTTTGGTAAAATACCCAAAGAAATTAGAATCAATTGGAATAAAAAGCTTGATAGAACGAGCAATAAAATCTCAAGGTATAATAAAAAAACCATTAGTAGGAAATGAGAAAAGAAGAGAATGGAAATCAATTCATGGTTACCGTAAATTTTTCAAAAGTCATGCTGAACAGGTAATGAAACCGATTCATGTTGAAATGTTACTTGGACACAATATTGGATTATCCGGTTCTTATTACAAGCCAACAGAGAAACAAATTTTGGAAGATTATTTGCATTCTATCGAGCTATTAACTATTAAAGATAAAACATATTCAAACCAGATTCATTCAATGCAACAAAAGAACAAAGAAAATGAATACGTGATAAAGAGACAACTGCAGGAAAAAGAGTCAGAAATACAAGTGATAAAAGATCAAATAAACTCTATACTCTCAGCTCTTTCAACTATAGCAAATCAGAATCAGTTAAATGAAACAGCTAAGCTATTGTATAATGCAAAGATGTTAAAAACATCATCGTCTGCTTAAGTTACTCTTGTAGAGCACATCTTTTTATTCTCTTTTCTTATTATATCAATGAAAAAACTAGGAAATAGTAGATCTAGAATAGCCTCAATAATATCAGGATACTTTTCTGTCAAGATCCTGTATTTTTTATTTATGTGTTTAAGCCCAGCGTCAAAAATCTCATAATTGTATATATTTTTGATAGCTCTTTCCAGTTGTTCATCGGCATAATCTTCCTTTGTTGCTGAAGAAGACAATAGAGAGATAGGCATACCATAATAGTCGCGTAGATCTCTTTCAAGGTCTTTTTTATTGACATTAGCAAGTCTTGATAATGGAGGTGGAAAAACATTTAGAGAATAATAGTTTTGTTTATCACCAAACCATCCATTCATAGATTCTTTATATTCTTTTTCGTATTTTTTGATATATCCTGTTTCTAATCTCTTATTTTTATAGTAAAACTCAAGTATGAAATAGACATCAGCGAAAGCATACAAACATCTCTGCAAAAAATCTTCTAGGGACTTATCTTCTATTTCATAACGTATTTGATTCTCATATTGTGTGTCTACTAAGATAGGATAAGGCTTATAATGTTTTAATAATATTAAATATTTTTCTGCTTCTTCTGGTGAGAGCTCTAAATGTCTGAATATCTCTATATTACAACCATGTAATCTGTTTTCAAATCTAGGAGGATTCGGCATATATGGATGGTATAACCGTTTAAGCTTGAATGCTAAATCATCAACCACAATACCTTTTCGCCAAGTTATGCTAGTCCATAAGACATCTTCTATTTTATCTAATTCTTCTGTTTTATCTTCAAAGACAAGATGAGCACTGTTAAATAAGATAAAGAGTATGCTGTAACGATCTCTGTCCTTTTGAAATATTGTCTTTTTCTTCTTTTTCCTTCTTTCATCAGTAGGAAGAACAAGAGTTTTCTGTTCACGTCTCTCTTTAGCCTCTGAAGTGAGTCTTATCGATCTTTTTGTTCTTGTAATAATATTGAGAGATTCCAGGCGTTTAAGCCAGGCTGATAAAGTCTTATGGTTGATATCTCCTTCACCTCTTACCTTAGAATAACTTGAAGCATGAGGCTCATGCTTGAGGAGTATATCAATAATAGCATATCCAAACTCATTATTAAATGGTCTAGCATACGGTCTTTTCATTTTTTACTCTACTAACTATCCTGAAAAGTATTGCCCAATGGTTGTATTTTAGGTATGTAGGTATGAATAAACAAATCAGTATACCCGAAAAAGGGCAGAAAATGAAATGCAAAAGATGTAACCACATTTGGCTATACAGAGGATACAATGTATATTGTTGCACATGTCCGCATTGTAAAACAACTGTTATGATGCCAAAAAAACCAACTTGAAATGATCATCAAAATCATTTCGCATTCAAGGGAGAAGATAACATCTAGTATGGCTAATCAAAATGAAAATATAAAAAATTTTTCTGATGCGGTTTCTACTATAAAATCAGATAATACTATTACCAATATTACTCGCTGTTTAACTGATGATCATAAGGAATGCACGGGAAAATATGTAGATTCTATTACAGGTAACTTTTTAATAATATGTCTCTGTGAGTGCCATCATAACAGGAAACATAATACAATACCGAGGTAAAAAAAATAGAGGTTTATTTTTTGGTTAATAGTAATATAAATAACAAGAATAATAACTTTATTAAACTAGAGCTATTTGATGTTCTAAAAAAAGTAAGTTTTCTACTTGACAATGATAGAAGAATAAGATATGAAGTTATTAAATTCGAAGAGCTTGAAGACCAGTTAAATTCTTTACAAAAAGCAATTGCTCATTCGAGACAGAATCAAGCCAAGATTCTAGAACGTTTGGACAGGTTGGAAACCTTATTACAAAATTGACTATAATTGAAAAAAAGGAAATAATTTCTGTTTCACAGGCACTTAGACAGGAGTTTGGAACTGTAACTACTAAAGGAGCTATAATAGGCAGATCCAAGGTCTTTAGAATGATCTCAAAGGTAGAGTTTTATTGTGATATATGCAAGAAACTTAATGAACCAGACTTTCAACCTCCAATATTTGATCTAAAAGGTATTGAAAAAAGATGTGAATATTGTAATAAGCTTACCAGAAACGCATTGAATCCATTCTATAAAAATAGTGTAATAGTAGAACTTCAGGATATAGATAAATTCAACGAGTTGGAAAGATTGTCAGTGTTTTTATTTGATGGAGATACCGAAGAAATTGGAGTAGGAGAGCAAGTAGTTATTACAGGTGATATCCATCCATTATATATCAAAAAGAGATCTTTCACACATCTTTATGCAGATTCGCTGCAATATCTTAATCGAGAAAGATTGACATCAACAGAACAAGATAGGAAAGCAATTAAAAGATTTTGCAGAATAAATGAAAATAAGAAAATTAATGTTATAGATGGACTTGTAGAATTATTTGATCCTTCTATAATAGGATACGATCATGTAAAAAAAGGATTATTGATGTCTGCAGTAAACACATCAGAAACTACTTCAAATAAAGAAAAAATACATGGATTATTAATTGGAGATCCTGGGCTTGCTAAATCTGAATTGGTTAGAAGGGCTACTGAATTCATTCCTGGTAGCAATTATGTAAGTGCACAAAATACCGCATCAGGAAAAAGCCTATTAGCTATAATAGAAAAAACTGATGGGGATCTCTTTCTAAGAATTGGACCAGTTCCTCAGGCAAAAAATGCCATTTCTGGACTTAACGAATTAGGTAGGATGAGTTTTGAAGATCAGGGTAATTTACTAGACGTCATGCAAGAAGAAAGATTCACAGTTACTGCTTATGCTTTCAATGCTGAAATAAAAGCACCTACAACTATAATAGCATCTGCTAATCCTGTTAATAATTCCAGATGGAAAGATGAAACCAAGATTCATCTTAATGAATTCCCAATTTTAGGACCACTTCTTGATCGATTTGATCTTATATTTCCGTTTAGAAGTAGAAAACATCCTAATGAGATTAGTGAATTTGGTAAAAAATATAGCAGAATGCTACTGAAAAAACAAAAAAGGCAATTACCAGATTATACCGCATTTCTGATACAGTATGTTGAATATGCTCGACAATTAAATCCAGTAATAACTGAAGATGCAGAAATTATGTTATCAAACTTTTACATTGAGGTGAAAATCAAAGGATTTGGCTCTGACAGAGTTCTTCCTACACTTCATAAATTGTCCAAAGCAGTTGCCAGATTGAAATTAAAAGAGATTGTTGACGAAGAAGATGCTAAAGAAGCAATGGAATTTTATAATGTTATGCTTTCAGAATTCCAAAAAAGTGTTACAATATCCAAATCACCTAAAGAAATAGCATATCAGAAATGTGTTGAGTTTCTCAAGAGTATCGATAAAGGAATTACTATCGAGGAATTAGTAAATTACGTGTGTGAAAAAAATGAGCAACTTGCTTACTATTTTGGATATAATAAAGAAAAATCAAAGATGAGAAACAACATAAAGATACGGGATTTATATGAAAGACTACTAAACCATTCTAATATTAAGCGAGTTCAAGAAAGACCTGTAGTATTACAATGGCTATGTGATCCATATGATGTATGTGATAGTGATCTTGAGAGTAAAACAACAAAAAATAATTTTATTAACAATGATTCTAAACTCTGAACGAGGATCACATATATCACATAGATCACACAGCAGTGACAACAATGAATCTACGATGAAAAAAAATCCTCTTGTGGAATGAATCCAACTATCTGAGACAATGGCATACAGATTAGATACATCAGAAACTAAGAAAGATATATCAGATATTTCACCTAGAACAATAACAACTGTAACTAAAATCTTTAAACTCTATAAATGCTATTTCTGTTCTCAGGTTGATGATACAGAAGAGGAATATCTAAACCATTCATTAAATAATCATACAAAAGAACCTGTTAAGCCAGATCTAGAAATGATTCAAACTATGAAAGAAAAATGGGGCTACAATATTGAACATAAAGGAAATCCTTGGGAAACAAAGTTAGTAAACATAGACTAGATCGTCCTACTATACTATTATGCAGTAAGCTCTATGCATGAATAATGAGCTATCGAGTCACGTCTTTTTATAAAGTTCATTATCCTACCTTTATATATAATCTATAGATCCTGATCAGTCCTAGTTCTAGGATAATATTATATGTTAAGATAAGGTAACACATCATAGTTTTTACACAAAATGTGTACTTTTTATATATACGACCGTCTGAATTTACACATATAGTATTATTGGAGATCTTGCTAATAATAGAGATCTTGCCAGTAATAAAAATAAAGTATTATATCATAAATTTTTTTTAGACACTTTCTATATTTATTTATATAATAATGCAAAATTTTTAGACATTCAAAAAATGTTAGAAGGATCCAGTATTTTAAGTATAATCCCATTATGCGAAGCTCTTAGATTAAGAAAAAAGACTCTGGAAAAAAATTAGCAGAGGAGGACATTAATATTCCTCATGCTACCTTTTACAAGGTAAAAAGATATCTCAAAATGCATTAAATGATGATACCAATGAGGCCTTTAGCTCTGGTATAGTAGAGGAGAATTTTAATACTATTAGGCCCGTAAAAGAAACTCAACGTATAATTTTTGAGCAGGCCAATAACGAGAATGATCCAGAAAAGAAAACAAATATTCTGATAGCTTTTCTAGAAACATACCAGTTTCTGTCTAATTATTATATTAATATTCATAAAGTTGTCGCTCTTAGCAGTAAAAAGATTAAGATTCAACCCGACATAACCATTTGACGATAATAACAAGAAAAAGTGGAATATTATAAAGGGAGATAACCCAAAACTGTAATTTTCTATCTGATAGCTTTTTGACACGAGAAATACTAAAATAAAAATAAAGGATAAGAATGTGTTATAATTTACCACTAAGATCATCTAATTTGTCTCACTAAATATTTGGTATCCTATTGCATTTGAAAGTACCCTCAAACCTTCCTTGCTTCAATAAATTTAAAGTCTCCTTTCTCCTCTTCTGTTAAAATCTCAAAACCCTGTTTCTTAATTAACTCTCTTATATTAGACAATCTTCCTTTGATTGTTTTTGTAGTATCTTTTATCAGCAAATACCCACCTGTTGCACACTTCTTTTTGTTTCATCTATAATAGGCTAAATTACTTTTACGAAAATATTATATCCCATGTATCAAAAGAATAAGCCTGTTAAAGGTATAGATGTTTTGCTTCATTATTATCTTAAAGTAATTATGGGTTCTTTCATTTTTATCTTCTTTTCTTGTCTAATTTCGCTCCTAGGCTATAAAAGGTTTCTTTACCTGTTGATAGGGGACTCGATTCTACAAGGCTTATCATTTGATATTCCTTCACTGTATAATATAACAGCCTTTTTAGCCTCTTTTAAGGTTAGTTGCATTATTAACGGCTACCTCAAGGTCATAGCCTTTATTTTCAATATAAACAGAACCATCAAATAAATCACAAAATTACCTATGGTTCATTTATTGTTTTTCAAAGATGTTAGATAGTGTTCCAGACTTGAAAATGGCTCACTTCAATAGTATTTTTAAACTCCAATTTATTATATGGTAACACCTGATACACATTTTGAAAGAACTGGATTATTTGAACGAGAAGTCTACTAGACAATATCTGATCGACAAACAATTGAAAGATGTAGGTTGGATTCAGAATTATGTCAAGGAGGAAGTGAATTCAGTAATGTCTGATTTTACGAGCAAAGAATACATTATTTCGAAAGGCACAGAGGATAATTCTGGCAGATTTATAGATTATTTATTATTAGGTGAAGATAACAGCCCCTTAGCATTTATCGAAGCTAAAAAATTTTCGAAATCTGAGGACGAAGGAAGAGCCCAGGCAAGAACCTATCTTGATGACATCAGAAAACAGACTAGCGAAATTCTACCTTATTTCCTTACCAACGGAAATACTTGGCTTTTCATCGATCAAGATGGTATTGAAAGACAAGTAAGTGGACCATTTTCTCAGTCTGATCTTATGAGAAGAAATGAACTATATAGAAAGAGAATCGACCCCACTAAAATCAAAATAGATCGGATAGTCAATAGGTCTAGAAGTATCATCATAGTCAAGCAAATAATGGAACATATTAAACATGGGAATAGATCAGCCCTAATTTCTATGGCAACTGGTACAGGCAAGACCCGTGTTGCCATGTCTGTTATTGATTGTCTGATTGAAGCGAATATTATAAGAAATGTTTTGTTTATAGCAGACAGAATAGCATTAGCTAATCAAGCCAAATCTGCAGGGTTTATGGAATTTTTTTCTGAACCAGTCGTAGATTTGAGAAAGAATCCTGAGAGCTTTCCTAACGGTCTATACGTAACCACACTTCAGACATTAAGAAGTGGAAAGAAAAGAAAATACTATGAAAGATTTAGTCCGGGTTTCTTTGACTTAATAATCTATGACGAAGCTCATAGGTCTATTTACGATCCAAACAGAGAGGTTCATCGATACTTTGATTCTTTAAAAATCGGATTGACAGCTACGCCATCACGAATTGAAAATAAGAATACTTTCGAACTGTTCAACTGTGATGGTGAGAAGGCTACAGTTGAATATACATATGATGAGGCAATACGAGACGGGATTCTGGTTCCGTACAAAGCAGAAGCTATCGATACTCATGTCTTATCTCTGGGCATTGAAGGAGCAAAGCTCTCAAAAGAATTAAAAACTCAGCTGATTAGACAAGAATTAGATCCTAGGTACCTGCTTCTTCCAGGTGCCACATTTGCAAAAGTGTTCATGGACGACAAGACTAATGAGCTCGTTGTTAGAGAATTTCTTAATAGATGTTACAAGTCAGACGAAGGCAAACCTGCAAAAACAATATTCTTTTGTACAAATATAAAACATGCCAAACACTTAAAGAGAATTTTCAACAGGTTATTTCCTTCGCTGAGTAAGGATGTCCAGATTATTGTATCTGAAATTTACAGGTACACTGATGAAATCACTAGATTCAAACTAGATTCTGAACCTAGAATAGCTCTCTCCGTTGGTGTATTGGATACAGGTGTTGATATTCCTGAAGTATGCAATCTAGTTTTTGTCAAACCTGTATTTTCAGGAATTAGATTCTGGCAGATGCTTGGAAGAGGTACTAGAAATCTTGATTCATGTAAATTCAGAGAATGGTTACCAAGTAGAGAAAAATTTGATTTTTTGATATTGGATTTTACCATCGGAGGTCATTCAAATATTAAGTATCATAATCTAAAGGATTCCAAAGAAGGCAAGAAAGATACCGATGTTCAAACCAAGATCTTTCTGCATCGAGTAGAGTTATTGAAAAAGAATTTGAATCATAGCCAAAAGCAGATTGTCGAAACCAAAATTATGGAAGATATCGATTCCTTGGATAAGGATTCATTCATCGTAAGAGAAAAACTTCCTATAATAAAGAAGGTAACATCACGAAGGTTCGATTTGAAAGAATATGTTGAGGATTTGAAAAGAGAAATAGCTCCTCTCATTTCATTAAACCCTGGAAAGAGTCCACTGATTTCTTCATTTATCCTACAAATTGAAAAGCTATTTAGTTACATTTTGGTGAATGATAATGAGCAAATCTTAAAAATTAAAGAATATGTGCAAGAGAAAATGGAAAATATTTTGGAAAAGGATAATTTAGAGACTATACAGACAAAGAGAAAGGATATACTCCGAGTTTTCGAAGAAACCTTTTGGGATGGCATTACCTTTGAAGATGTCGAATTTATGATTAAGACATTGGCTCCACTTATGATTTACTATGAAATACGTCCCAAGAGGATGATTCAAGTAGACGCTCCTGATCTGATCTTGAACGTAGAGAGATTGCAATACATAGTAAGGGAGGATCAGGAGTTAAAAGAGTTCATCGAGAACAATCATTTTATCCAAAAAATGAAAAATGGTGACGGGATCATCTCCTCGGAGCTGCTAGAATTGGAACGACAACTAAATAAAATTAGGCCAGAGATAACAATCGATAACATACAGAATATACAAAAAACAGATTTTATGGTCTTCTTAAGAAAAATAATAGGATTAACACATGACTTTGATCCTCGGGAATTGATTGAAAAAGAATTCGACAAGCTAATTATAGAGAAAGCCGCAAACTACAATTCTGAACAGATCAAGTTCTTGCAGGTTTTGAAAAAAGTTTTTTCTAGAACAAAGAGTATCAAACTTGAGGATTTTACATTACCACCACTTTCCAACGAAAGGCCTCTTGATAAGTTCGAAGCTTCTGAATTGGAAGCAATAATTATAGTCTGCAACAAAATAAGAATGCAGTAAATTGGTCTACTCTAGTCTACCAAAAACTTTTATACTAACTTTACTATAGTTTTATTATGATAGATAGCATTGAAGGAAAATCTCAAGGAGATAGAGTCGTTTCTACCAAAATACCACGTGAGATCTTTACACGATTTCAACATTATTGCGAGGTCAGCGGAGAAACGATGAATGCTTCACTGAAAAGGCTGATAATGTCAGAAATAGACACTCCAAAGCCTGTAAGAATTGCTGCCAAAAGTGTTTTCGAATACAACAGGGATAAAGACAATTATGCTTGGAAAGTAGTCATGGATAATGGGTCAATTTTTGATATTGATCTTAATCTTCCCAGTATATCAACGGAACAATTATTAGAATCACTTATTAAAGCAACAGAAGAACGCAAAGCTTTTCTTCGTAAACATAACAAAGATTCTGTTCCTTTTCCTACAACGATTCTAAGCAAGAAGACATGAAAACGAACTTGATTACCGGCTGGAAAATGATGAAAGTCGAAGACCTAGCGGTTCGAATATCTGCAGGAGGCACACCTAGAAGGGATAAGCAGGAATATTGGAAAAACGGATCTATAAATTGGCTAAAAATATCTGACTTGAAATCAATGTATATTGATAAAACTGAAGAAAAAATAACTAAGCTCGGTCAAGAAAACTCCTCCGCAAAATTATTTCCAAAAGGCACTGTTGTATACTCAATCTTTGCAACTCTTGGTGCTGTTGGGATCTTGAACATGGAAGCTACAACAAACCAAGCAATTGTTGGCATAGTTCCCAAGAAGGAGTTGATCTTAGATCAATTTCTTTACTATTGTTTAAAAGCAGAGAGGAATAAGTTACTCGCAAAAAAAAGTCACACTACACAGGATAATCTTAATCTAACCATTCTTAAGAACCATGAAATTCCGGTTCCCAGTCTATCAGTCCAAAAACAAATAGTCTACATTCTGAGAGAGATAGAACAAATTAAGAAAATAAGAACAGAAGCAATCGAATTGACTAAAGACTTTTTGAAAGGATTATTTTTAGAAATGTTCGCTGACGGTATTACTAAGCACTCTGATCACGTTTCCTTAGAAAGCATTACTATAAGAATAACTGATGGAGAGCACATTACCCCACGTAGAGTTGAAAGAGGAATATACCTACTTTCCGCAAGAAATGTACTTAATCATAGTATAACTTTGGAAGACGTTGATTTTATTGATGAAAATGAATACACGAGAATATCCAAAAGAATTAAACCACAGAAGGGCGATGTATTGGTTTCTTGTTCAGGATCTATCGGAAGAGCAGCAAGAGTAAAGGATTCCTATAAGTTTCAATTAGTAAGAAGTGTAGCATTAATTAGACCGGACGTCGAGAAACTGAATTCTATCTACCTAGAATATTTTTTTGGAACGGATTATATGCAAAAGCAAATACTAAAATCGGTAAATCAATCTAATCAAGCAAACTTGTTTCAAGGACAAATCAAGAAACTTCAGATTTACTTACCGCCTTTAGATATGCAAAATAAATTTGCTTCTATTGTTGAGAATATAGAGATCACCCAAGAATATCAAATAGAATCAAAAAAACATATTGACCATCTATTTAGTATCTTAATGTACAGAGCCTTTAATGGAGAATTTGTATGTTAGACCCACAACTCAAATCAAAAATAAACCTACTATGGGATAAATTTTGGAGTGGAGGTATCTCAAATCCACTACAAGCGATAGAACAGATGTCCTACTTGATTTTCATGAAAAGGTTAGAAGACCAAGATGTTGCTATGGAACAGAATGCGAAACTCATAGGAGGAAAGTATGTTTCAATATTTAAAGGAAATGAAGATTGCAAATGGTCAAAGTGGGCAGAAATGTCAGCTGAAAAGATGTTTGAACATGTGCGAGATAACGTTTTTCCTTTCTTGAGAAAATTAAATGATGAGAAAAAGTCCATCTACAGTAAGTATATGAAAGATTCCAGCTTTACAATACCAATACCTTCTCTTCTAGCAGAAGCAGTCAAGATAATCAATGAAATGCATATCAAAGAACAGAACAGGGATACACAGGGCGATATTTACGAATACCTACTAAGTCAGCTTAGGACTGCAGGTATGAATGGTCAATTCAGGACTCCCAGACACATAATAAGAATGATGACAGATATAGTAAATCCAAAACTTGGAGAGATAATTTGTGATCCAGCTTGTGGAACAGCAGGTTTCTTGGTATCTGCATATGAGAACATACTAAGAAATAATACTTCATATGAATTTGTAAAAGAAGGTAATCTAACAGGTGACAAACTGAATGATAAACAATGGCAGATACTAAGAGAAAAGAGTCTTTTCGGTTATGACTTCGATCAGACAATGGTAAGAATTTCAATGATGAACTTGATGATGCATGGAATTACTAATCCAAATATTGACCAGAAAAATACCTTATCTAAACGATACAACGAATCCAATAATTATGAGGTAATTTTGGCAAATCCACCTTTCAAAGGAAGTATTGACGAGTCTGATATTGGGGAAAACTTTAGAACTAAAACAAAAAAAACAGAGTTACTTTTTTTGGAATTAATGTTTAATTTGTTGACAAATAGTGGAAGATGTGCAGTAATCGTTCCGGATGGGGTATTATTTGGGAATTCAAATGCACATCGTAATATAAGAAAACTGATCTTAGAAAGATGCCGGTTAGATGCAGTTATCTCTATGCCATCAGGAGTTTTCAAACCTTATGCAGGAGTTTCTACTGCTGTTATCTTTTTCACAAAAGGGGAGTCTACAAAAGAAGTTTGGTTTTATGATATGGAGAATGACGGCTTTACTCTTGATGACAAAAGAACGCCAAGTGACAAGGATGATATTCCGGATATAATTGATAAATTTAAGAAGAGACACAAAGAAAAACCAATTGATAGAAAGAAAAAATATTTCTTTATACCTTTCGAGGAAATTAAAGCTAAAGATTATGACTTGACTTTCTCAAAATACAGGGAGATTGAATATGAAGAAATCAAATATGAAAAGCCAGAAGTAATAAAGAATAAAATCGTGGAGTTGGAAAATAGAATTATTCAAACACTAAAGGATGTGAAAATATGAGGATTCACTATACTGAATTACTCCCGCATATCATAATAAAGGACGAATTTTCTACAATCGTTCGGATTTCCGATATATTTTAGCTCCTATCTTTTTCATATTAAAAATAATACCTAGCAATACAAGAAAGAGTATTTCCTTGTTTATAGCTTTTATAATTACAGAAGGAACAATAACTGCATTTTTTCCATCATCTTCATTATTTATGACAGATACGTATGCATTAAAATATATTGAAAAAGATTTACTGTAACAATATTAATCTGAATCTGAATCTTAACGGTTGAATGTTTCTACAACTCCAGAACCTTTAATTTACTTTCAGATCAGACATAGAAAGAGATCAATATGCTTATTAAATAATGGTGAAAGGATTAATGCAACCTTGAATAACTTGATTTCAGCCCCTAATTTACTAAAAATTGTCATATTTGTGGCAGGAGTTATTCTTGCCTCAATTGTTGTTGTTAATATGTTGTTAATATTTTTGGCTATTCAGGAATTCCTCTTGCTTGGAAAATAGCAATATGCACCTTTGTTTTAATTTTACCTATTTCTTTTTTCTTGCAATCAAAAATGGTTGAGGACGCACTAATCGATCAGGAATTAAGCACAATGAAAAAGGATTTTTATACTGTGCTTGTTTCTAACAGGGATCTCATTGAAAGTGAAAAGAGCAAAAACTTTCTATCAACTACCGCTTTTTCTGAAGCATATAAGTTGAACTGTAATATCATCAAAATAGCTATCAAGAACACTTTCTCTTTCCATGGCTAATGGAGGAGAACAATAATCCTCTTCTATCCATAAAGCGTAACCATCTTGATCAATTTTTGCGTTATCCAATCCATATTGTAGTGTTTTTCCAAATGGTCTAAGTCTTGATATTTCACCAGAATTCAATTCTTTCCTAAGATCCGACAAGTCATTTTTTGGTCTCGCTCTGACTATATATAATGCCATTCTGGTTTTTGCCTGTATATTAATAAGAAATATCTTTTATAAATATCTCTAAAAGTGAACTACAAAATTGTGTCAAAAACAGTTCACACACCTCCGAGCCCGCTCTTTTAGATTTATAATATTCTAGTTCAAGATTCAAATTTTT